>JBDRQZ010000123.1:0-11259 GCA_043826025.1 bacterium
TCAGTCGCGCCTGCTGCAAAGCCGCCTCTGAATCGGCGCTGAATTGGGTACGCTTGACCACTGCGAGAAACCCCTGCGAGTTCTCGGTATCGGCCAGTTTTGCGAAGTCGATGGCTGGAGATTCGTAGGTTTGCAGTCTCAGCGATTTCAAGCGCTCGAAGAACCTGCCGCCGGTAGCGCTGAAATGCTCTGGCGAGATCACTAAAAACTCAGGTAACTTGCCGTTGTCGAGCAAGGTTCCGATAGCCCGCGCACCCTCGACCAGAATCACGTCGGCTTTCTTGCGACCGTGGGGGCTGTTCAGAGCCCGTAATTCTTTTTCTTTGGCGCGTGGCAGCAGCATCCTGAGGTCCAAGGTAGCAGTGAGCATTCGAATCGCAAAAGCTTTTGCACTTGCTGGCAGGTCCCGCCGGGGTTTTCTTGCCGGTATGACACGTCTGATTGGACTTGCCTGGTTACTGCTGCTCCTCTGGCCGGGACCGACCATCGCGGCACTGTTGACGGGGGAGTTCTCGGTGGCACTCGATTCATTGACCCCCGAGGATATCGATCGGGCTATGACCCGGAATATCAAAGGCTACAAGATCGGACTGGCGCTGTCTGGCGGTGGCGCGCGTGGCCTGGCACAAATAGGCATTCTCGACGAATTGGAGCGAGCCGGGATCGATGTCGACCTGGTCGCTGGAACCTCGATGGGTGGAATAATCGGCGGACTATATGCCGCCGGCCTGACTCCGGCAGAGCTGGAAGCGGCGACCGAAGAGATCGACTGGCGCGGACTATTCTCCGATCGCCCCAGTCGCGAGTCGCAGCTTTTCACCCAGCGAGCGGAAACCGAGGGCGAGTTGCTCAGCTTGCGCTTCGAGGGCCGACAGCCGCGAATTCCGACGGCGCTGTCGACCGGCCAGAAATTGATGAACATCCTGGAAACGCTAACCCAGGTACCCGCCTTCTTCTCGCGCGGCGATTTCGAGAATCTGGACCGGCCACTGGCAATTGTGGCGACCGACATCGTCGCGGGGGAAAAGGTCGTCTTCACTTCCGGCTCGCTGGCGAGCGCGATGCGCGCCACCAGCGGCGTGCCGCTGGCATTCACCCCGCTGGAAACTCAGGACCGGCTGCTGCTCGATGGCGGGCTGCTCGATCCGATTCCAACCACCGAGGCCCGCGAGCTGGGCGCCGACTTTGTCATCGCGGTCAACACCACCTCGCCCCTGCTGGCCAAAGAAGAGATCAGCGATCCGATCGACATTGCCAATCAGACGACCACGATTATGCAGGCGCCACTACGCCGTGAGGCGCTCGCGGCCGCCGATTTTGTCGTCGAACCCGACCTTAAGGGCGCCAAGGCTACCGATTTTAACGATGTCGCGGGATTGATCGAGCAGGGTCGTCGGGCCGTCAGGCCGATGATCGACGATCTGCAACAGGCGCTGCGAGAATTCGAGATCACGCGGGAGATGGTGACGCTGGACACGGTTATCGTCGAGACTGCCCTGCTCGCTGAGCCGCAGGTTCTCAGGAGATTCAACGCGTTGGTCGGGGCACCGTATCGACCAGAAGGGATCAGCAGCGCGGTCTACGATGAGTTTCGTTCCGGCAGATATCGTAGGCTGGCATATCAAATCAAGTCCGAGGGAGACCAGACGATTCTGGAGATCGACGGCGAGCTGTTGCCAATCATCAGCCATATCAGTTTCGCCGGAAACAGCGCTTTCTCCGACTCGGTTTTGCATAGCAGCATCGCGCCGGATCGGCACCAGGCTCTGACGTTAACTGAGCTGTACCAGATCGAGGAGAGCTTGCTTGAGACGTACCGCAAGGCCGGATTCGATCTGGCGCGCATCCGCCGCGCGTCGCTGGTTCCAGAGAACCAGGAAGTCCTGCTCGAACTCAATGAAGGTCGGGTGACGGGTATCTCAGTCGAGGGCAACCAGCAAACTCGCTGGTGGGTGGCCGCCAGCTACTTTACTCTGAAGCCGGGGGATCTCTATAGCAAGTTCAAGGCTGCCGAAGGTGTGCGCCGCATCTATGCCAGCGGGTTGTTCGAGAATGTCCGGCTGCAGTTGTCGGAGCGCGGCGGTGGTGTCTGGTTGACAATTCAGGTCAAAGAAAAGAACTACGCTTACCTGAAGCTGGGCGCTCGCTATCATGAAGAGTTTCACCCGGAGTCATTCCTGAAGATCGGTTATGCCAATCTCGGAGGCAGTGGTAATGATCTCTCGCTTTTTAGCCGTTTTTCGGAACGTCGCAAACTCTACCAAGTGCAGTTGCGGGCGGATCGGATTTTCCGGACATTGGTCACCTACAATCTGCGGGCCTATTACCAGAATGACAAAGTCGGCCTGTTCACCGAAAATGTGCTGACCGGACTCCGCACTGACAAGCGCTGGGGGGTGAAGCTTTCAATCGGCCAGCAACTGGCGCGCTTCGGGTTGTTCGATGTCACCGCACGCTATGAGCATATTCGGTTTAGTATCTCTGACGAAGCAGTTCATACCGACCGGCGCGTGGCTTCACTGAGCTTCAACCTGCGGTATGACACCAAGGATCGTTTCACGTTTCCGACCAAGGGTCGCGCCTCCCATCTCTCGCTTGAGTTTGCCAGTGACGTCCTGGGGGCGGAGGAGGTGTTCCGCAAGTTCGAGGGCTATATCGAAAACTACCTGATGCTGGCGCCGCTGCTCAACCTGCGCCTGCGCGGCTCGTTGGGGATTTCCGACAACGGTCTACCGATCTATGATCGCTTCTACCTGGGTGGTTCCCGCAATTTCATCGGCTACCGCATCGACCAGCTAAGTGGTGACAAGTACTTACTGGGGACTTCGGAGCTGCGGCTCGGCCCCTGGAACAGCCTCTATCTCTCGCTTCGCTACGATATGGGCGAGGTCTTTGATCGCTTCGAGCAGTTGCGGTTCCAGCATTTCCGGCACACGGTCGGAGCGCAACTGGCGCTGAGCACGCCACTCGGCCCGATCGCGGTCGCCTACGGTCGGGCGGAAGGTAAGTTCGACAATGTCTATCTCAACCTCGGCTTTGATTTCTAGCGGATGGCGCAGCAGCAACCTCGACCTGAGATTAACTAATGTCGGTCAGTGATGAATTCCTGCAGTACCTGCTGGAGCTTCTCGATTTCGTTCCTGAGCTCCGTTCGCGCCGCATGTTTGGCGCGGTCGGCTTTTACGGCGAGGGTTTGTTCTTTGCTCTGGCTGACGACAATGTGCTCTATTTCAAGGTCGATGACAGTAACCGCGATGATTACCTGGAGGCTGGCATGCATCCCTTTCAGCCAGTCAACGATACTAAGCCGATGCAGTACTATGAGGTTCCACCTGAAGTGTTGGAGGATCGAGGCGAACTCCGGCTCTGGACGAGGCGGTCGATTGCGGTGGCGCGCCGCAAACAGAAGTGAGTTCTGCTTACAGGGGGCGCACTGGAGTCCGTCTTTTCAGGACGACCAACAATACACCGATGAGGATCAGCGCTGCGCCGCCCACAAAGCGACTACTGAGAGTCTCATGGAGGATCAGCACCGCGAGTACCGTCGCCACCACCGGTTCAATGAAAGTCATCAGCGACGCAGCCGTCGCCGAGATGCGTTTGAGAATCCAGTACCAGCCGATAAAAGCAGCGCCGGTACCGGCAATTGCCAGATAGAGCACCGATCCCACGGAACGCGCGCTGATTTCGAATTCGAGCGGCAGCTCAAAAGCAAACATCCCTACTGCCATCAGCAGAATGCCCGGCGGCAACTGCAAGGTCGCCAGCATGGTCGGGCTGATGATCTCCAGATCGCGCTTGATCTTGACAGTCGCCCAGGAAACCCAGAAAGAGGAAACCAGCACCGCCAGCATTGCCAGCGCCGGCCCGGAGAAATCGAGGTCGCGCGAAAAGAGCACCAGCGTACCCGCCAGACCGAGCAGCATGCCGATAACCGAGCGCGGGCTCATCTTCTCATTCGGCAGCATCCGCTGCGCGCAGAGCGCAACGAAGAATGGCATCGAGGAAAACAGCACCGCGGCGGTTGAGGCGTTGAGATACTGCTGCGCCCAGTAGAGCAACGAGAAATTGATGCCATACATCACCAGGCCGGTAATAAAAACATCGCGTCGCAGGCGGGGCTGCCTGGGAAATCGGAAGCGCCAGATGCGGAAAGCGAGCGCCAGCACGATGAAGCCGAGGACAAAGCGAGCGGTGGCACTGGTGAAGGGCCCGAGGGATTCCAAACCAATCTTGATCGCCACCCAGGTGGAACCCCAGAGCAGGATATCGAGAATGTAAACGAGAATTATTAGAAGCATTTCAACGCTTCAACGCAGTCTCAGCCGTTTGGTGCCCGCTGGTCGGGCGATTTAGCCGCCGGTGGCGTAAGATCTCGCCAGTTGATCGTGGGGGTTAGTCTTCAGGAACTCGCGCGAGATTTCGATCGCTTCGCTCTGCCGCCCGGTGCCGACGAGAATGCGGATCATGGTGTGATAGATGATCGGCATCGCGGGGTTGATTTCATAGGCCTGGCGGTACGCCGCCAGCGCCTCATCGTAACGGCCCTGATATTGGTCAGCCATGCCTCGGAAGAGATAGAAATAGATATTGTCGGGATTGTTTTTCTGCACCAGATCGAGTTCGGTATAAAACTCCTGAAAGAAGGAATCGGTCTCGACTTCATTGAACTTGTGAATGATCGCTTTGGTCGCGTAGGCCTGGAAGAAGGTCGGCATATCCTCAATAATCAGGTCCAGCATCCCATCGGCGGTAGCGGTATCGCCCTGCGTCACGAGGAAATCGACGAAATCCATCACATTCTGCATCGAACCAACCACCAGCGCTTCGCCGACATCGCCGCGATAGACATCCGGATCGTTCAGACCACGGAATCGGTAGACATCATCCATGAGCATCAAGGTGGTGTCGATATCGAAGACGCCGTTAAGCGGCTCCCGCGTTATCTGGTAGACCCAGCCGCGACGCTTGTTGTACTTGTTAAGATCATACTTGACCTGGGTCGGCATCGTGTTGGCAAACACCAGTGGATACTGCCACTTGTTGGCGGCAATGATGTTCTCAATCATCTGGTGAGCGACCGAAACCAGTTCGCCGGTTTCCGGATCGGGGAAGGCGACCAGATAATGTTCGGTCCCGCGCAGGTGATCGCGGTAGGTCTGAGCCGGTCGTCGGACCCTGCCCATGCGGGGATCATCGACCTCGACCCAGCGCATCTGCGCATCGTCGAAAGAAATCGGGACGTTGTGCTCATGCTTCAACTGCAACTGATACCAGTCGGTTTGCAGCAGCGAGAGATTGGCGACTCGCACATCGGTGCGGATGCCATAAGCTTCCTGCAGGCACCACACCGGGAAGGTGTCATTGTCGCCGTGGGTGAAGAGAATCGCATTCTCCGGACAGGACATCAGCAGGTTATAGGCATAGTCATAGGCCAGATAGTTGTCGGAGCGATCATTGCGGTTGTAATTGGCCTCCAGCGCGGCAGCCGGCAGCACGAATGAGAGGATACCGATCAGCAGCGCCAGCGGTAGGGCCTGCTTGCGGTCGACCCGGTCCAGCAATTGACAGAGCAACAGGAAGATGCCGATACCGATGTAGAGCCCGAAGAGGATGAAGCCGGGAGTGAAGAAGTAATCTCGGTCGCGCACTTCAAGTTTGTCATTGCCGGTCAGTTGATCCTCAACGGAACCATCGGCGAAATTCATATAGATCACCAATCCGATCGTGCACATTAAGAGCAGCACCATCAGATAGACACCGACTCGCCATTTCCACTTGATCAACCCGATGATCCCGACAATCGCCAGAATCAGCGGGATCAAGAACCAAACACCGGGGGTGCCGAACTGCTCCCAGAGGAAACCGCCAAAGCCCATGCGGGGGAAATCGCCGAATTGGTTCTCGAGCAGTGCCCGGCGATTGAACATGCGAGCGAGCATCGATTCCTCGCCATACTGACGGCGACCGACATAATCGAGAAACTTGCTGAACGTATCGGGCGCATTCTCATTGATGTTCGGTTTTTCGGCGGCGCGGATCGGGATGTAAAGATGCGTCGAATAGCCCGCGATGCCGGCCAGCATGATCCAAACCGCCAATGCCCAACCTGCGGAACGGCTCGAAAAATAGAACACCAGGGAAATCACCAGCCAGGCCAGCGCGCCGACCAGAAACCACTCGACATTCATTGCCACCAGCAGCAGCAGAAAACCGCTGACCCAGAAACGCAGATCGCGGCGCAGGGTCGGCTCCGAGATGATTATGAAAAGGAAGATCGGGACCATCACCAGAAAGACGGTCATGTGGATGCCGACAGCCAGCACCCCGAGGTAGGCCAACAGAATGATATAGCGCTTGCCAAGGGCGGTGCCGCGGGCATCGAACCATTTCAACGAATACCAGACCAGCAGGAACGTTAGCAGCATCGCCAGCGCGTAGACCTCCGCCTCGACCGAGTTGCCCCAGTTGGTACGGCTGAATGCGAAAAGCAGCGCCCCGACCGCGGCGCAGAGATAGGCGCCGACGCTGCGAGCAAAATCCTCCCGCACTTTCGGGAGATACTGCAACACCCGCACGGTAACCAGATAGCCGAACAACGCCGCCACGGCGCTGCTGAGAGCCGAAAGCAGGTTGACCCGCAAGGCGATATCGCTGGATGTCGGCAAAATCGAGAAAATCCGGCCGATCAAAAGAAAGAGCGGCGTCCCCGGTGGGTGCGCGACCGCCATCGTGTAGGAACAGGCGATAAACTCGCCGCAGTCCCAGAGTGATAAGGTCCTCTGGACGGTCATCAAATAAACCACCAGCGACACGATGAAGACCAGCGCGCCGAGCGCTATGTGGATAAAATTCAGACTCTTGCTATCGACCTGTCGCGATTTCTGATCTACCAAATCTCTCTTGCCTCCGGCAAAAATGGGTTTGGCAATATACGAAATTGGGGGGTAGGGACAAAGAAAATCCGTCCCACGTCGATGAGCTGCGCGAACTAACCTCTGCTGGGTTCCTCGAATGAAGCATGGGCAGGCTCCACCTGCGCGGAGGAGACAGGCGGAGGCGAGGGGAAGGCAACACGCAGACCCCCGCGAAGCGGGTGGCTGGTGTACGCCCCCGTACACCAGCTCGTCGTCAGTTGGCGCACCAGGGGGGACGACAACCATTGGAGGCACCGCGCGAGGCAGCAGTTACGATTTCGAGGATTCCAGTTGGCGGTCGCCGAGTTGTTTCATCCGGCGGAGTTTCTTGCGGACTTCCTCGAGGTTGAGGCTTTTCGGATAGTCAAGAAGCACTTGCTCGTAGAGCGCTTCGGCCTGTTGGTAGTCGTTCAGGCTGAAGGCAAAGATGTCGGCCTTCTTTTCGACCGCCAGCGGCGCGTAGAAACTGGCCGGATACAGCGCCAGTAGTGAATCGAAAGTCGCCAGCGCCTCCGTGTGGAGACCCTGCTGCTCCTTGATCTCCGCGGCCGCAAACCAGGAGAGCATCGCCAGCGTGCTGTCGGAGCGGTGCTCCAGCTTCTCATATAACACCAGCGCCGAGTCATAGTCGAACCGGAACGTCGCAAAGAGCGCATCGGAGTATATCTTAAGCTCCAGCGCCGCCATCTCGGGATGCTCGGAGATCAGCATGATGCGGCGCAGGCAATCGTTGACATAGACGCTCTTGGGAAACGCCTGCATCAGCTTGCCATACTCAGTACGCGCCGGATCATACTCGCCCAGCAGAAACTGGAACTCGCCTCTGCGGAAGAGCAACTCCTCCTGATACTGCTGCGGCAGCGAGTTCAGCGCGATCGACTCATAGAGTGAGTCTGCCAATTCCACCTCACCCAGCGCCAGATGACAATCGGCGGCAAACAATCGCGCGATCTGAGTGCCCGGCAGACGTGCGAAATCGTCGATTAAGTCGTCAAACACCGCCAGCGCCGTGGTCGGATCATTTCTGCCCTGAAAGAGTGTGTAGCCCAGCATCAAGAGCGCCTGCGAACGGTCGGCAGTCTGGTCGCTGCTGTCGGCCAGCTCCCGGTAGACAGCGATTGCCGCATCGTAGTCGCCTGCCTCAAACAGCGCACCGCCCAGAATGAACCCGGCGTTGCTGATATGAGGAGAGTCGGGATACCGCTTGCGCAACTCCTGGCGCGCCAGCGCCACCGCCTGGGCATCACCGGCTTCGCTGGCGACAAGGCAGAAATGGACAAGCTGGCTGCCTTCTTCCTTGCCAAGACTGTCGGAGACGATGAAGCAGCGCAAAGCCTCCTGATGCCGACCCTCAGTCATCAGAAAGTCGGCATAGAATTTCTGCGCATAGTTGTTGCCGGGATACTCCTCAGCAATCTTGCGTAACTCCTCACCCAACCCGGTGTCGAAATCCTCGGCGGCATGTTCTGCCACCATACTGGCCACCCGGTCGACCACATAGCGCGCCTGCAAGGTATCGCCGACCACGGCGCGGAAATATTCGCGGGCAGCATCGCCATAGTCGCGCATGACTTCGTAGAGACGGCCCAATTCGCGGGCGAACCAGAAGTCATCATTCAGGGCACGGCGCGCCTCAAGATAGGTGGCTACCGCGTCATTGTAGTAGCCGTCTGTCATATAGGTCTGCGCGACAAGCTGATATACTTTGTCGTTGGTGGGCGCGATTGCGATTGCGCTCTGCATGATTGAATCACCCGCCAGTTTGTCACCCTGCTTGAGATGCAGATCGGCGGTTGCAACGATATATTCGGCTTTGATTAACGGTTGGCTGGCAGTGGCGATCAACTCGTCGAGAATTATCTGCGCGCTGTCATACTGCTGCTTGCAGACGAAAACATCGCGCAGCGCGAGTTTGATCTCGGCCGCGGTCGGTGCCTGCTGACGTAGCATCGCCAGCTTCGTGAAGGCCGCGTCGCATTCCCCCTGGAGGATCAATTCCTGCACGCCGCGCAAGTCGACCTGCTGCTTGGCGGTCAGCGCCGCCTCGGCGCTTCCCCACAACAGCAAGAGGCTGATAAGAAAACTCAGTCCTCTCACTTCTGCTGCTGCTCCTGCTGATTGACCGCGCGGAAGTAGCCTTTCACCAACTCCTCATACTCCTCGGGGAAGTCTTCGCTGAGGAATCGCTGCAGGCGATCCTGATAGGTGCGTCCTTTGCGTTTGTCGTTGAAGCGCAACTGCTCGGGGCTGGGACGCGCATATTCCTGACCGGTCTCCGCCTTGCGTTCCTCCTTGAAATCCTGCCGCTCAAGCGAGCGCTGGAAATCGAGCATGCGGGAGTGAATCTTGTTCTGGCGGTCGAGCACATTTTCATCAAGATTGCCGCGCTCCAGGTCTTCGACGATTTTCTTGACCTCTTTGGCCATCTCGTCGAGCCGTCCCATAATCTCGGGACGGTTCCCCTGCTCGTCATGAAGCTCCTGCAGGCTTTTCTGCACTGCAGATTGTTCGGCCGCCAGTTGCCGCATCTGGCTGTCGCCGGGCTTGCCCTGGCTTGGGTTGTTGCACATCCCCGAAGACTGCTGGTTGATTTTGCCCTGCTTCTTGCACATCGACCCCATCTTCTTGAACATGCTTTGCTTGTTGCAACTGCTGTTGCTGTTGCACTGGCTCTGCGACTGCATCGACTGCAAGAGCGAGCCCGCCGCCTGGTTCAGCGAGTACATCGCATCTTTCTGGTAACGCATTGCCGCCGCGCCGTTGCTTTCGCTCAAGCTGGAGGTCGAGTTGCCCATGCACTCCTTAGCCTGATCCATGAGCTTGCCGATCTGCTGATCCATAAAAGCGGACTCTTTGGAGACCTCGGTCATCTTCTCGCGCAACGATTCCAGAGTGCGTTCAAGGATCTGCTGCTCGGCGGCCATCTGCCGCAACTGCGGCGAGCGCACACCCAGCCGTTCGGAGTCTTTGAAAACATCTTCCTGCTGATCGGATACGTAGAGCAGATCCTCAAAAGCGCCGCGCATCTTGGCCAGCGCCTCTTCACCCATTTGCGAGTTGAACTGATTCTTGGCCTCTTCCATCTGCTTCAGCAGCTCCGACAACTCCGACTCCGCCTGCTCGCCCTGCTCCGAGGACTGCTGCTTCTGCGACTGCTGCATACTCTGCTGCATCTGCTCCATCGTCTTGCCGGCTTTGGAGTTCTGCGCGCTCTTACAGAATGACTGCGCATCGGGGTCTTTGTCGAGTTTGATCTCTTCAAGCATTTTCTCCAACTCTTTGGCGCCTTCCTGAAGTTGGCTGAACTGGTCACGGTTGCGCTGTTCGCGGGGCGCCAGAGCGGGGAGCTTCTCTTTCTCAGATTTTTCGGTCGCCTGATTCACCTGCTGCTGCTGCTGAATCAACTGCTCCAGCATCTGCGTCAGACTCTCCATTTTCTGCTGAATCTGCATGAGTTTGAGCAGCGCCAGACTCCGTTCCAGCCGTTCGAGCATTTCCTCCTGAGAGAGCTTCATCTCTTCGGCGGCCTTGCGCATCTCCTCCGGGTTCATATTCTGCATCGCTTCCTGCAGCTTGCGCATCGCCTCTTTCATCTCCGGCGTGGCGACCTCATTGAAAAGCTTCTGCAACTCCGCCATCTTCTGGAGCAGTTCCAGCGAGGTGAGATTGTTCTCACGCATCTGCTCTTCGGTCCGCTTCAGGCGGTCGGCCACCTGCTCCATCGCCTGCATGATGTCGGCCTGCGTCTTGAGCGCATTCTCGACATCTTTGCGCTGCTCCCAATCCATCTGCTGATTGGTCCTAAGCTCCTCCTGCAGATCCTCCATGCGTTCGCCCAACTCCTTCTGCTGCTGACGTAGCTCTTCCAGAGTCAGGACCTGCTCCTTGCCTTCCTCTTCAAGGTAGGCGAACATCTCATCGAGTGAAGGCAACCGCGCGGTGAGAATCTGCGAGACGCCCCGCTTGGGGCCGGAGATATTGTCATTGTCGAAAGCTTCGACATAATACTCGACATAGCCACCCGGTTCCAGACCGACTTGATCCATGTCCCACTGGTAGCTCAACTCGAAATCACGACCGGCAGTGCGCGAGAAAGAGAGTGGATTGCTGACCTCAAAGGTCTCGCCGAGCGGACTGAAAACCCGGTAGACAAGATTGATCTTCGAGAAACCGAAATCATCGAAGAGCTTCACGCCCAAATCGAGCGTCATGCGATCATCAAGGTCGACCGGCACGCCCGGCTTGAAGATGTCGACTTCGGGGAAGAGGTCGGCGATCTTTTCGATGCGGTACTCTATCGGCTGCTCATTGTGATGACCCAGTTCATCGCTGATATCGATGT
>JBDRQZ010000124.1:0-4868 GCA_043826025.1 bacterium
GGTCAACGGCTATGTTATGGAAGACGAACATTTGGAGATTCCGCTTCTGAAGATTGATGAGGCTGCCGCGCGGACGCAGTTCGAGTCGATTGCCAAAGCAAAGCAAATTCGCGATCAGAAGAGGGTCGACCAGACGCTGGAGGCTCTGCGCCAGTGTTGTCGCGATGGGCAGAACACGATGCCTTTCATTATCGACTGCGTGCGTGAGTATGCGACTCTGGGTGAAATCTGTCTCGCGATGAAAGATATTTACGGCGGCTATGATGAGCCGGTCATTATCTGAGCGGTCTGAAATCGAGATTTGCGATTAGGAATATGGGTGAGCTATGAGTGAGATGATTCGAGTATTGCTGGCGAAAGCCGGCTTGGATGGCCATGATCGGGGCATCAAGGTGATCGCGTCGGCAATGCGCGATGCCGGTTTTGAGGTGATCTACACCGGGTTGCGGCAAACTCCAGAGATGATTGTCGAGGCTGCTTTGCAGGAGGATGTCAATGCGATCGGGGTTTCGCTGCTCTCCGGCGCGCACATGACGCTTTTTCCGGCGATTCGCAAGCTGATGACGGCGCGGAATTGCGGCGACATGTTGCTGATCGGGGGCGGCATTATTCCCGACGATGAAATCCAGCAACTGCAAGCAGCGGGTGTCGACAAGCTCTTCGGGCCGGGTACGCCCACCGACGAGATCATCGACTTTGTGCGCAAGGAGGTCCCGAAGCGGAAATCGAAGGAAAAGCTGATCTGAGCCCGTCGTTTCGCCGGATCGCTGTGCGCGGCTGATGTCCACGCTTGTCCCGTGCCCGACAAGGGATCTGCCCGTACTCATGTCCTGCCTGGGGCACATGAGGACCTGTGCCGCCCACCAAATGGCAACGCCAGGTGGCCTCAGAATCCGCCGATCGCGTGTTCTTTTCCTCGTACGCCGCTGTTGCATTTTGGCCCCTGTCTGCTTAAATTGAGCCATTGACTAGCAGACTTGTTCATGGAGGAAAGATGACTTACAACGTTTCCGATGTTCAGCAACCGATTCGCGATCAGGTCAAAGAAGTCGGCCCGACTCTGGAAAAAATGGGTCGCGAGTGGGATCGCAAGCCGGACGGCTTCGCGCACGACATGTTCAAGATCATCGCCGACAAAGGTTTCGCCGGTTTCAATATGCCCAAAGAATATGGCGGCGGCGGCCATTCGGCGCTCGAATACGCCACACTGATTGAGGAGATCTCCTACTGGGATCCGCCCTCATCTTTGCTGACGGCTGTCGGCCAGTTGGCGATCTTCCCGGTCGCCCAGTTCGCCAGCGATGAGCAGAAGAAGAAGTATATCCCCCCGGCAGCCAAAGGTGAGCAAATCGCGGCCTTCGCGCTGACCGAGCCCAACGCCGGCTCTGATGCTGCCAATCAGCAGACGGTCGCCAAGATTGATGGTGACGATTTCGTCATCAATGGCGAGAAGATCTTCATCATGCATGGCGATGTCTGCGACTTCATGGTGCTCTTCGCCAAAATCGAATCAGGCGAGAGCGACCGCGCCCGCGTCTCGGCGATCATGGTGCCGGGCGACGCGCCCGGGGTCAAGAAAGCGACCCTGATGCAGAAGATGGGCATGAAATACGCCACCACCGGCCGTCTCTGGTTCAAGGATGTACGGGTACCGCAGAGCAACCTGTTGGGTGAGGCGGGCAAGGGCTTCAAGTATGCGATGATGACCCTGGATGGCGCCCGTATCGGGATCGCCGCGCAGTCGACCGGGATGGCGCAGCGCGCGCTGGACGAGGCTATCAAATACGCCAAAGAGCGTCAGGCCTTCGGTGCGCCGATTGCCAAGCTGCAGGCGATTCAGTGGATGATCGCCGATATGGCGACACGGACGGAAGCCGCTCGGGCGCTGACCTACAAAGCAGCCCAGATGCAGGATGCCGGGGAGAAATTCAGCCTTGCGGCGGCACAGGCTAAGCTGTTTGCTTCCGAGGCTTCCAATTTCTGTATCGATCGCTGCATGCAGATTCATGCCGGTTATGGCTATATCGGTGAATTCTCGGTGATCGAGAAACTCTACCGTGACCAGCGCGTGGCGGAAATCTATGAAGGCACCTCCGAGGTGCAGCGTCTGGTGATTGCCGCCAATTATCTGCGCGGATAAGCGGAGAAGGTTACGATCAAAGGCGGCGTTGTGTACACGGCGCCGCCTTTTCTTGTAGGTGTGGGAATGCTCAAGATCGGTGAATTCAAGGTCCACTGCATCGTCGAGAACCGCTTTCATCTCGATGCGGGTGGGGTCTATGGCATCGTGCCGCGTTCGATTTGGAGCAGGCTGCAGCAGGCGGATGAAAACAACCTACTGCCGTTTGACACCAATGTCTTCCTTTTGCAGGCGCATGGCAAAAACATCCTTTTCGATGTCGGACTCGGCGACTATCTCGAAGAGAAGCAGCGCAAACTTTATGGTGTTTCCGAGCCCTCGCGACTGGTCCCCGGTCTGAAGTCTCTCGGACTGGAGCCAGAAGATATCGACTTCGTTTTGCTCTCCCATCTGCATTGGGACCATGTTGGGAGTTGTATCAGGCTGGTCGGCGACCAGCCAATGCCGACCTTCCCCAACGCGCAGCACTATGTCCATGCCGATGAATGGCAGGATGCCATGCACCCGGATGAACGTACCGGCGGTGTCTATTTCCCCGACCGCTTGCAGGCAATCGAAAGGGCAGGGCTGCTGCGGTTGATCGAGCAGGACACTGAGGTGCTACCCGGTATCAAGCTGGTCAGGATCGGCGGTCATACCCGGGGCCAGCTTGGGGTCGAAGTCGAATCAGGTGGCGAAAAACTGATTTACTATGCTGACAATTTCCTCAGTTGCCATCATCTTAAGATTCCCTATGTTCCGGCCAGCGATCTGTTTCCGCTCGACACCCAGCGCTGCAAACGGGAGACGCTGCCTAAGGCCGCCGAGGGTGGCTGGTATGTCGCGATGGACCATGATATCGAGAACAAGGTCGTCAAGATCAAGTATGACGGCCTCAAGTATAGATGTGAGAAAGTAGAAATATAAGCGTCACGGGATAAAGCTATGTCGATAGAAGAGAAACTGGCGAAGCTCAAAGCAAAGCAGGAAGCCGCACAACTCGGCGGCGGCCCCAAACGAATCGAAGCGCAGCATAAGAAGGGCAAACTGACCGCCCGCGAACGGCTGGAGCTTTTGCTCGATCCCGGCTCTTTCGAAGAATTCGACATGTTCGTCGCTCATCGCTCGACAGCGTTTGGGCTCGACAAAGTCAGCTACCCGGGCGATGGCGTAGTGACCGGCTGCGGGCTGATCGACAACCGCATTGTCTTTGTCTTCAGCCAGGACTTCACGGTGTTCGGCGGTTCGCTTTCCGAGGCGCATGCCGAGAAAATCTGCAAGATTATGAAGACCGCGATGAAAGTCGGCGCGCCGGTGATCGGTCTCAATGATTCCGGTGGCGCGCGGATTCAGGAGGGCGTAGTCTCGCTGGGTGGTTATGCCGACATCTTTCTGCTCAATACGCTCGCTTCAGGCGTGGTGCCGCAAATTTCGGCGGTGCTCGGTCCCTGCGCCGGTGGCGCGGTTTATTCGCCGGCGATCACTGATTTCATCTTTATGGTGGAGAAATCCTCCTACATGTTTGTCACCGGCCCTAATGTGGTCAAGACTGTTACTCATGAAGATGTCACGATGGAGGATCTTGGCGGCGCGCGGACGCATGCCACCAGATCGGGTGTGGCGCATTTTGCCTATCCGGCCGAGGCGGAAGCGCTGCTTAACATTCGCAAGTTGATTTCCTTTATTCCGCAGAATAATCTTGAAGAAGCACCCCATGTCGAGACCAGCGACCCAATTGACCGCTGCGATGAGAAGCTGAACCACATCGTCCCCGACAATCCCAACAAGCCCTATGACATCAAAGATGTCATTCAGTTGATCGTCGATGATGGCGACTACTTCGAGGTTCACGCCGACTACGCGCCGAATATCAGTGTCGGTTTTGCGCGACTCGGTGGTCGTTCAATCGGCATCATTGCCAACCAGCCGGCGCATTTGGCTGGGGTGCTCGATATCGATTCCTCGCTCAAGGGCGCGCGTTTTATCCGGTTCTGTGACGCCTTCAATATTCCCATTGTGACCTTCGAGGATGTCCCCGGTTTCCTGCCCGGCACCACACAGGAGCATGGCGGCATTATCAAGCATGGCGCCAAGCTGCTCTATGCCTATTGCGAGGCCACGGTACCCAAGATCACGATCATCACGCGCAAGGCCTATGGCGGCGCGTACGATGTGATGAACTCCAAGCATGTGCGCGGCGACATGAACTATGCCTGGCCGACTGCGGAAATCGCGGTGATGGGCCCGAAGGGCGCGGTGGAGATCATTTTCCGCAAGGAGATCGAGGCCTCCGACGATCCGGAGAAGATGCTGCAGGAGAAGATCGACGAATACACTGAGCGCTTTGCCAACCCCTATATCGCCGCCGAACGGGGCTATATCGATGACATCATCGAGCCGGCGCAGACGCGGCCACGCATCATCCGCGCGTTGAATATGCTCGCCACCAAACGCGACACCAACCCACCCAAGAAGCATGGGAATATACCGCTGTAGATCGTAGGTCAGGAACCCTGGTCCCCCCTCGACCTGATCGAAGGTGCTCCTGACATCTCGCCGCGGGCGAGAACTTCTCTAGGTCCCGGCTCGGGGCCGGGATGACCAGCCATCAGCCTCGGCACCTGTCACCTCCGCGAAGGCGGAGGCCCACTCTTGTCTTATTGAAGAGTGGATACCCGTTCCCCGACGAGACTCGGGTACAGGCTCCGCCACGGCGACGGACCAATCAGCGGCCTCCATTCTTCGTCGT
>JBDRQZ010000125.1:0-2715 GCA_043826025.1 bacterium
GGGCATCAGAGTCGGCACCGACGCGGATATGTCACCGCGGCGGGCGATTACCAGTTTTGCCTACGCCTACAATTCTGGCAAAACCGACCTTTGGGATGGGCATAATTGGGGAGAAACCTACCCCAATGCCTCAACGGCTGACATCTGGGATGGACATCACTGGGGGGACACCTATCCGACAGCTTCGAACGGTCTACTGTGGTATGGTCACAGCTGGGGAGAGGTTTATCCCTCCAGCTCCAACGCGCTAAACTGGGCCGGGCATGGCTGGGGAGAGGCCTATCCAACCGCGAGTAACGCTGAACTGCTGGATGGACTGGATGGATCACAACTGCTCCGCAGCGACATAGGCGGCACCATTAACGGAAGTATCGCCCTGACTGGCCAGAACCACATCAACTTCTACGCCGGCGCGGTCGAGAGAATTCGTTATGATGCCGGTACCTTGAGTGGCTCGCATGGCATGCTGTTTCTGATCCACCCAACTCGCAGATTCATCTTTGGCACTTCGAATGACGGGAGCACCTACGGCAGCACCCTCATGATGATACCCTCAAAGGGCGCGGTGAGAATCACCGAGGGACTCGAAGTCACCGGGCAGGTGAGCGCCAAAACCTTTCAGGAAATATCGGACAGTAGACTGAAGAGCAATATTGAGACGCTTAGGGGCGCGCTGCAGAAGTTGGATCAGCTCCGCGGTGTTTCCTTCGACTGGAACGACAACTCCCCGGACATGAGAGTCAGCGCCGGTCAGCGCGACATTGGCGTCGTTGCGCAGGAAGTTGAGGCGGTCTTTCCGGAACTGGTCTCGACCTGGGGTGACGAGCAGTATCGGACGGTCGATTACGGCCGGTTGACGGCAGTTCTCATCGAGGCGATCAAAGAGTTGAAGCAGGAGAATGCGAATCTCCGCGAGAGGATTGAGAGGATTGACGGCGAGAGATCACGGTGAGATTGCAGCCAATAGAGCGGCTTCACTTCGAAAGGGTTAACCATGAAGAAGGCTAGAAACATCTGCGCCGCTACGACGATCTTCCTGATCTTCTCCACGCTTTGCGCCGTCGTCTCAGGCTCGGACTTCAAGATGGTCTGTCAAGACTTAGATCAATCAAGTGGGCGATCCAGCTCATCCCACTTCTCTCTGTGCGTATCCGCGTCCGGACAAGCTTCAGCGATCGGCAGCGCCACGTCGAGTAATTTCAGGCATTTCGGCGGCTACATCTATTCTACTCACGTCCTCATCGGTGACGCCGACGGGGACGCTATCATCAACATCACCGATGTTGTCTACTTGATCAACTTTATCTTCGGAGGTGGACCGGAACCCAATCCATTCCTGGCAGGTGACGCAGATTGCGATCAGATTGTCAATATTTCCGACGCGGTCTATCTGATAAACTACATCTTCAGCAGCGGGCAGCCGCCATGCACGAGATGTCCATGAGGATGGCAGCGACGAGCTAGCATTCGATATCCCTGGTACCCCACCCCTTTGGGGTTGGTTTTCATTTCACCATTCGCAACCCAAGGGGTGCGGTACCGAGTATTCGTGCTAAGTGAGTCATCGGGCGAATCCAATTCCCTGCTCCTTTTTCAACTTGCGCGCGTATGCTTGCAGAAGCGAAATCAAACTCGGAGGAAAACCCAATGCGAACAACACTCGTTTCCCTGCTCTTGCTCATCTCAGCGACACTTATCAGTTCCTGCGCGACGATCAATCTCGATGCGACCACGATTCAGGAGCATTCCGTCAAAATGAATCGCGCGGGCGAGTCAGAGTATGAAGTGATCTCCGATTTCGTGATTCGCGACAAGGCGGCCTGGGTGATCGGGATTGTACCGGTCAATCTTCCGGCCGGCGACCATCACGACTATCTGGCCACTCTGCTGCAAGCCGAGATCGACAAGGCAGGCGGCGACGCGGTCGTCAACGTCAAGATCATGGCCCAGAACCGCGCCGAGGATATTCTGATCAATATCGTGACGCTCGGTATCTATGTCCCGCGCACGGTGACCATCACTGGGCAGGTGGTCAGGCTAAGGTAGACTGGCTATCCGTCGTGTCAGGTCCTGCGAGCGGCCCGCGCGACGCGGGGCGAACGTGTGACCTGACGCGTCAGGCTCCGAGAGAGCCTGACCTACAGACTGGCCTGCGCCGGCCTGACAAGCAGCTATCCCTCCTGCAGGGAGCGCTGGAGGACTTCGGTGAGGCGGCCCTGGTCTTCGACCTTCTTGAGTTGCCCGGCGCGGGCAACAGAGACATCGCCATTTTCTTCGGAGACAATTATGCAAATCGCGTCGGTCTCCTCGGTGATCCCGACACCGGCCTTGTGGCGCATGCCGTAGGAGCGCAGATAGAGCGGATTTTTCGACATCGGCAGCATACAACCGGCAGCGATGATTTGATCGCCGCGCACAATCACCGCGCCATCATGTAGTGGGGTGTAGGGCGTAAAGATGGTGCCGAGCACTTCGCTGGAGAGTTTGGCCTCGATCCGTGAACCGCTGGCGGCGTACTCGCGCAGACCGATGGTGCGTTCGATCACGATCAACGCCCCCTGCCGCAACTCAGACATCCGGGTCACCGATTTGACGACTTCATCGACCCACTCGAATTGCCCGCTGCGGTTGAAGTAACGCACCAGTCGTGAATAACCGATCCGCGCCAGGGCGCCGCGAATCTCCGGCTGGAACAGCACCACCAGCGCAATAAAA
>JBDRQZ010000126.1:0-4149 GCA_043826025.1 bacterium
CGACAACAACAACTATACCGGCACTTTTGCCTGGTTTGATATCCCCAACCTGGCTGCCGGCGATTATCCTCTGACTTTCTATGCCAATGATGCCGACAATCCCGCCGATGTCGATTCGGCACGCGTGACGATTCATGTCACCGACTACAATTACAAGCCAAACCTGATCTTCTTCATTCCCTTTACGGTGTGTATCGGTCAGGACTGCAGCATGGACCTGGACGAGGGCGAGACGGCCCAGTTCCAGTTCTACTCGGGTGATCTTGATGGTATCTCGCCGTTGATGGTAGGCTGGCGTTACAGCATCGATATCGACACGATCTACGACACTCTGACCTATGTGCCTCCGATCGCGGTTGATACCAGCATCGTGCATGACACGACTTATCTGCCTCTGCCGAATCACATGGAGGTCAACGATCTCGGTAACGACACCGCCGACTTCATCTTCTCGCCTGATTACACCCAGGCGGGAACCTACCGAGTCTTCCTGATGGCCTTGGATGCCGCTGATACAACCCTTTACCAGGTGACTCATTTCACTTTCAGCGTTCACAATGTCCCGATGTCACCACTTCTGGATCCGATCGGTGACAGGACGCTGACAGAGGGCGATACCCTGGATGTTCTGATTCATGGCTACGATCCGGATGGCGGCGCCGTGACGATCTATGCCCAGGGGCTGCCTCCGGGAGCCACATTCACCATCGTCCAGCCAAATACCGCAACCAACCGTTTCTACTACAATCCGGGGTATTCGGCTGCCGGCAGTTACACGACGCTTTTCTACGTGAGGGAAAATGCGTTCCCTTATGAAGCTGACAGTGAATATGTCGACATCACGGTGCTGGATGCGGGACCGCAGGCGCCGATCCTAACTACGACACCATCTGGGACACAGACACTTACGCTGGGAGACAGTCTCAAGGTCTGGATTCAGGCGATCGACCCGGATGGCGGTCCGCCGACGCTGTCGGTAATTGGCGATCCTGAGGTGCCTTACTCCTCCGTCTTCGCCGATTCCGGCAATGGCCGCGGCAGTTTCCGGTACGGACCGCTGCCGCTTCATGCCGATTCGAGCTGGACGGTCAGATTCATTGCTTCGGACGGGGCTCTGGCAGACACGGTTACAATGGAGATCAATGTGATCTCCTATGTCCACGGCGACGCCGACGGCGATGGAATAGTGAATATCTCAGATGCTATTTACATCATCGCCTATATCTTCGCCGGTGGAGCCGCACCGGTTCCATATGATGCGGGTGACGCGGATGGTTCCGGAACGGTCAATATTTCCGATGTTTCTTACCTGATTCAGTACATCTTCAACAACGGACCGCCGCCGGTGCAGTAGCGCAATTCGCTCTTTGGACCGTTGTAGAAATAGTACCGCCGCCGTCCCGATTTACCGGGGCGGCGGCGCTTTGTTTTTACCGGTTGAATCAAAGGTTGCTGACCAAAAATCACTTGACAATAAACAGCCACAACTATATCATTAAGTAGGTTACGGAGAAGTGACTTAGTCTGTACGGATCAGATGGCGGATCGTGGGATTCGCTGCGAATTTACAGGTCTTCAGGTCTTCACTTACTGGATTATCTGGAAGTGTCCCAGAATCGCAGGTTTATTAATGCAGGTGTGAATTTTGGCTCGCGTTTGAGACGTGCGTCTGTTAATTCGTGCCTTCGCTTAGTGATTGCGTGAATGGGATTTGGCCCATAGGATAGGCAATATCAGGACAGAAGTGAAATGATCGTTGGTTTCACAAAAAGCATTAATGGTTTTGCAACCCTGAAACGAAATTATTGGTAGGGAGGTGATAGCAGCAGCTTTTGAATGGTTAGCAAGCGTAAACCGAAAACGATCGCAACGTTTAACAGATCTCTGTGAAAGGAGCAGAACATGACGAGGAAAGTTTGGACCTTTTTCCTTTTGTCTCTGTTCGTAGTGGCGATGGCCTCGTCCGCATTTGCGGCCAAGGCTGAGCAGGCCCAGAAGTTTGATCCGGCAACCGTACGGCCGATGACGGATCGTGCGCCGCTTGCTGGTGTGCCTGGGGAAGATTTCTCGACCTATAAGGCTTCGAGCCAGGGTACCGCGATGGGCTTCCTGGGGGCGGAAGATCGCTTCGTTGGGTACAAGGTTGGTAGCACCTGGTATGACTACCAGCACAACGGCACGATGGGCCGTGACATTGCCCAGGGCGATGATGGCCGTATCCATTTTATCTGGATGCACAAGCCGAATGGCACCGCGGGCAGTGCCAACCGTTCGATCTTCTACAACTCGGCGATTTACGTCGGTTCGCCGACGAACAAGTGGGTGCTTTCTCACGACACCTCAGGTACTACGATCTCCTCGCCTCGGGGCGGTTACCCCAACATCGGTGTCTGGGATAACAAGGCTGTTCCGATGTGGCATGAGGGTCTGAGTGACGCCACTTATTCGACCTATTCCGGTATCGACTTTGGTTCCGGTAGTGCCTCGTTCACGATTTCAAGCGCGCCGGTCGCGGCGACCTGTTCGGGCACCCAGACCAACCTCGACGACGATCCCTACAACTATCTCTGGCCGGTTGTCGCTGTCGATGTCAGCGGTACCGAGGCTAATCCCATCGTGATGGCGATTACCTCCGAGTCGGTCGATGCCGCCGGTGACGACCAGTCGATGGTCTACTTCCGTGGTGTCGGTAACCCGAGCAACTACGGTACCTGCGGCGTTTTCATCGACACCATCATGGACATCGCGCCGATCGTTCGTCAGAATCCGAACAACAACGATGTGGCGATGGCCTGGTTCCGTCCGCGTGGTGTGAAGGTCGATTACACGCAGTTGAACAACGACATTATGGTGATGTATTCCTCGAACAATGGTCAGTCCTGGGGAGCTCCGATCAACATCACCAACTACCCGATATCTGCTCCGAATCGTCCTTACACCGACCTGACCGGTATGTACACCAGTGACAACTGCTTCCATCTGGTGTGGTCATCGTATCCTCTCGATGAGGCGGCCAATACTTATAGCAGGACCGGTAATCTGGAGCACTGGGACATCTGCAACAATTGCTTCAGCCTCTTGATCGCTACCGACAATTTTGACGGTGCGTGCGGCGGCGGCGATGGTCCCGGCCGTTGGAACAACAACGTCTCCAAGCCGAACCTGGTTGAGTGCGATGGCAAGTTGTACTGCACGTACACCTACTTCAAGGGTGACGCGGATGCGCCTGACTGCTCCGCCGGTGGCTGGGCGAATGGCGAGCTCTACGTACAGGTTTCCTCGACTGATGGTGTGACCTGGGGTCCGCCAGTCAACCTGAGTAACACCCCGGACAATGGTTGTGCCGCGGGTGATTGCGAATCCGAGCATTGGGCTTCGGCAGTGATGTATGCCGACTCCCTGTATATCCTCTACGTCGGTGATACCGATGCCGGCGGTTGGGCTGGTGGTGGCACTGGCTTTGAGGGTACGGCTCAGTATGACCCGATGATGTTCTACGTCCACCCGTGCTTTGACATGACGACCTATGTCGATGTGAGCAGTGTGCCGACGAGTTTTGGTTATCCGTTCTACACGGCGCCGGGCGCGCCGGTTGACACCAACTATATCCTGCAGAACGCCGGTAATGCCTCCGCCAACTTCACCGCCGCGGTCTCTTACGGACCGGGTGCCAGTGGCTGGTTGAGCGTACCGCTCAGCGGTACCGTTGGCGCTGGCTGTGACAATACTCTCAACCAGGCGATGACCGCGACCGGTCCGGGCACCGAAGGTCTCTATGAGGCCACGATCACCGTGACCTACTCTGGTGGCTCACAGGATATCGATGTTGCGCTGTATTGCTTCGATCCCTTCTGTCTGCCGGAGCATGTTCGTCTGCGCACCGGTAACTGCTTGATGAGTGTTGCGCAGGAGACCCATGCGGCGAATCAGGTTGATGATGCTGGTTTCGCCTGGTTTGCGGACACCACCAACTACCTGTTCGACGGTGGTCTGATTCTGAGCAACCCGAACACCGGTTCCTGGGACTTCAATGTGTTCCATACCCTGTCCGAAGTTGCTCCTGCGACCAATCCGTGGGGTCGTTTGTACACCACCGATTGCGCGCCGGTTGTTGACACCATCTGCGGTGAGAGTCCGTCCGACCCGACC
>JBDRQZ010000127.1:0-2421 GCA_043826025.1 bacterium
ACTTTTACCAGAGAGCTCAGGATCTGGCCTTCGGCGACGCCGCCAAGCAGATGTTTGCCGAGTTCAAACAGGAAGAAGTGAAGCATCAGAAGATTTTGGAGAAGGTGAAAGCCGATGGCGCCGACGACTACGTGCTTAAACCGATTCCGAATCTGAAGATCTCCGATTTTCTAATCGATATCCCGTTCAAGCCCGATATGCCGATTGCGGATATCATCCATCTCGCGGTGAAGAAAGAGGAAAAGGCCCACCTGCTTTACAAGCACTTGGCGGACAATGCCAGTGATGGTGCCTTGAAACGGACTTTTGATATTCTGGCCGCCGAGGAGCTCAGACATAAGAACAAGTTTGAGATCATGTATGATGAGCAAGTGTTGAGAGAGAATTAGTCTGCGCTAAAGCCTGATATAGATATCCTCGCCGTCGAGTCTGACCTCGTAGGTTTCCACCTTGACGCCCGGCGCTTCCAGCGATTCGCCGGTTTTGACATTGAGACGCCAGCCGTGCAGCGGGCAGGTGACTTCCTCACCCTCCAGTTCGCCGCCCTCAAAGCTTGATTCCTGATGCGGGCAGACATCCTCGACCGCGTAGTATTTGCCATCGACTCTGAACAGCGCAATCGGCAAGCCATCGACCTCGAGCATCAAGCCCTCATCATCCGGCACCTGATCGGTCGTCGCAATTTTGACAAAGTCCTCGTCCATGATACCCTCAACTCAGTTTCTGCAGTCGCTCCAGGACCTGCGCCGCGTGATTTTCGGTGTCGACCTTCTTGATCACATCCACGATCTTGCCATCTGCGCCGATGATGAAACTGGTGCGCTTGATCCCCATCGACTTCTTGCCATACATGTTCTTCTCCACCCAGACGCCGAATTCCTCGGCAACCTTGTGTCCCGTATCGGCCAGCAGTGGAAAGGGCAGGCTGTACTTGTCGGTGAATTTGACATGCGATTCCACCGCATCGGGGGAGATGCCATACACCACAACACCAGCCTGCTTCAGCTTCTGATAACCGTCGCGCAATGAGCAAGCCTGCTTGGTGCAACCGGATGTGTCATCTTTGGGATAGAAATAGAGCACGGTGGTCTGCCCTTTCAGGGCCGCAGACTTGAAATTGGTACCGTCGGTTTGCTTCAACGTAAAGATCGGAGTCTGGTCGCCAATATCGAGCATTTTGCCTCCTGCATCCGTAACTGTCAATCAAGCTAATAACGAGAGCGTGAATTGGCAAGTTGGCTGTGAACAGCGCGGGATCGAGCTAACCTGAAACCAACAAACTTTTTCTTGTGTAAGTGATTCCATAACTGGAAAATAGGCGCATGGGTGGTGGGTTGTCAGAATTACTTCATGAGGCTGTGGTCAAGGAACGCAAGCTCAACCTGCTCTATGCGGCTCTGCTCAAGCTCGATGGGCTCGAACCAGAGGAGAGCGGTTTCTATGAACGAGCCAAAGATGAGCAGGATGGCGGTCTTGAGTTGCTGCAGGAAATCAGCGAGAAATACTGCCGGGAGCAGATAGACCCCAATATTCTCGAAAAACTGGGCGAAAGCCTGCTCCAGTTGAAATCGGGGCACACTGACTACGAGGAGTTGCTGCGTAAGGTGCTCGATTTCGAAAGCGAACTAGTTGAAGCCTACAAACAGTCGCTGCGTTTTCTTACCGCCGACGATCGCACCCGCAAGCAGGTCAATCGCATCCTGACGGTCAAGCTGACCCACAAACGCGACCTCCTCGACAAACTCGGAAGCCTCGCCGGTTAGCAGCCCAAAAGCGCTTGACATCGTTTCCTCAGTTTCTAGATTGGGTCGACCGTTGACATCCTTTAATCTGGTTCCGTGAGGCCGAAAGGATTGTGACTACGTTTTACTGCCCAGACAAGATTATGCCTTCCCCGTGGAAGGCCTGTTTTTTATATCCGCAAAGGAGTCCCTGTGGTAACTAAGAAATCCAGGGTGCTAATGGATGCGAAACAGATTTCGCACTCCTTATCACGTATTGCCCACGAGATACTCGAATCGGTCAAGCCGGACGACGAAATCGCGGTTATCGGAATCCGCTCGCGCGGCGACCATCTGGCCAAGCGCCTCGCCGCCCATCTCAGGGAGTTTGATGGACGGCCGGTGGAAGTCGGCTTCATGGACATCACACTCTACCGTGACGATCTGCTGACCAACCCGGAGCAGCCGGAGATCAAGGGTACCGAGATTATCTTTTCGTTGCAAAACAAGTTGGTAGTGCTGGTCGATGATGTCCTCTTCACCGGACGCACGATCCGCGCCGCGCTCAATCAGATTCGCGACTATGGCCGCACCAAGGCGGTACGGTTGGCGGTGCTGGTCGACCGCGGCGGCCGCGAATTGCCGATTCGGGCCGACTATGTCGGCAAGAATATTCCCACGTCCTCGAAAGATGAGGTCG
>JBDRQZ010000128.1:0-2170 GCA_043826025.1 bacterium
CCCCGACGAATACCCGACGAAACTCGGGCACAAGCTCGGGGGCAGGCTCCGCCAGAACGACAAGAGTTGCCTTCGGCCACCGCGACCGGAGGTCGCGGCCACCCAGTGCCGTCAGGTAAGAATTCCTGACGGCGCAGATGAAGGCGATTCCTCGTCAGGCTCCAAGAGAGCCTGACCTACAATCCCTCACCCCCCATCAACCAAACCCATCCGCCTGCCGATAAGAGCGTATAAGATGTAAAGGATCGGGCAGGAAGAACTATGTCTCGCGCCGGTTGAGAAACAACCGCGCCGCAAGGAGGAAAACAATGGAGCCAGTCAAACGGCTGTTCAGCAAATATGATCTCGAAAACCACGGCATCCGCAATATCCGCAGGGTGCACTGGAACCACAATACCCCCATGCTCTATGAAGAGATCGTCAAAAATGGCGAGGGGATAGTCGCGCACCTGGGGCCGATCGTAGTTCGTACCGGGCTGCACACCGGCCGTGCCGCCAAGGACAAATTCATTGTCGAGGAACCGGAAAACAAAGACAACATTTGGTGGGGCAAGGTCAACAAACCTTTCTCGGCGGAAAAGTTCGAGCTGTTGTTCCGGCGCTTGCAAGCTTACCTGCAGGGGCGCGAACTCTATGTGCAGGACTGCTACGCAGGCTATGATCCCAAGTACCGCATGCCGGTGCGGATCATCACCGAGAACGCCTGGCACAGTATGTTTGCCCGCAATATGTTCATCCAGGCCGAGCCCGAGGAACTGACCGACCATGTGCCCGACTTCACCGTGCTGCATGTGCCCAATTTTCAGGCGATCCCCGAAATCGACGGCACCAACTCGGAGGCCTTTATTATTCTCAACCTGCGCCGCAAACTGGTGCTGATCGGCGGCACGCAGTATGCCGGGGAGATCAAGAAGTCGATTTTCACGGTGCACAACTACAAGCTGCCCCAGCAGCGGGTGCTGTCGATGCATTGCAGCGCCAATGTCGGCAAAGGTGGCGATGTCGCGCTCTTCTTCGGACTCTCCGGCACCGGCAAGACCACTCTCTCCGCCGATCCGGAACGCAAATTGATCGGCGATGATGAGCATGGCTGGAGCGATGATGGCGTGTTCAATATTGAGGGTGGTTGTTACGCCAAGGTAATTCGTCTTTCGAAGGAATCGGAGCCGGAGATCTATGAGACCACGCGTCGTTTCGGCACGCTTCTCGAAAATGTCGGTATTGATCCGATCACGCGCCGTCTCGATCTGGATGATGACAGCCTGACCGAAAACACACGCGCGGCTTACCCATTGAGCCACATTCCGAATGCGCTCAAGGAGAGCATGGCGGGGCATCCGAAGAATGTAATCATGCTGACTGCCGACGCTTTCGGGGTGATGCCGCCGATTTCGCGGCTGACGCCGGAACAGGCGATGTATCACTTCATCAGCGGCTACACTGCCAAAGTCGCCGGCACCGAGGCCGGCGTGACTGAACCGACCGCCACCTTCTCCGCCTGTTTTGGCGCACCCTTCATGGTGCTGCACCCCTCGCGCTACGCTGAGCTGCTGGCGCAGCGGATTCGCGAGAGCAACTCCACCTGCTGGCTGGTCAACACCGGCTGGACCGGCGGAGCCTATGGAGTCGGGCATCGCATGCGTATCGACCATACGCGCGCGCTGCTCAATGCGGCGCTACGCGGCGATCTCGATGATGTCGAGTATCGCACCGATCCGCTGTTTGGCTTTGAGGTGCCGACCTCATGCCCCGGCGTGCCCAAAGAGGTGCTCAACCCACGCGACACCTGGGCCGATCCGGAAGCCTACGACAAGCAGGCCGCGAGGCTGGCGCAGCTTTTTGTCGACAATTTCCGTGAGTTTGAGGACCAGGCGTCGGAGGAAGTCAAGGCCGCCGGGCCGAGTCTGAAGGTGCTGGTCTAAGCCAGAGCCGAAATTTGATCTAAGCACGAGCGCGCCGGTAGCAACATCGGCGCGCTTTTCATTTGTGGCGGCGCATGAGGATCAAGCGAAGAAAAAGTCGTAGATGTATTTCCCCGCGATGGTGAGCACTGAGACCAAGAGACCAAGCTTGATGAGCCTAGCAGGCAGGTAACGCTGCATGCGAGCGCCAAAGTAGATACCGATGGCGCCCCCCGCACCAAGCGCTAGACCCAGCAGCCAATCGGGTG
>JBDRQZ010000129.1:0-5311 GCA_043826025.1 bacterium
CGCAACCGTCTGGGTCTCACCCTCGATCAGCACCTACTCTTTGTCCTCAATCGCCTGATGCAGCCCGTCGCCATAGCGTCGAACCGGCATCAACCGGCCGGTGAACTCATCTACAATGAGGACCTTGCCCTCCTGCACGACATACTCGACATCTTTCTCATAAAGAGAGTAAGCCTTCAGCAGTTGGTTGATCGCGTGGTTCTTCTCGGCACGCTCGGCATGTTGGCGGTAAAGCTTTTCACGAGCGGCTTGTTTGGCCTCCGGCGAGAGATCCTCATTGTTATCGATTTCATGCAGCCCTTCGGTAATGTCGGGCAGGACGAAGAGTTCCCGATCCTCCGGCGAGAGCAGTTCGCGACCTTTCTCGGTGAGATTGATCGTGTGCTCGCGTTCATCGATGGCGTAGTACAACTCCTCATCGAGTTCATTCATCTTCTTGTCGCGGGTAAGGACTGCCTCGGTACTCTGGATCAGCTTGCGGACACCCTGTTCCTTGATGACTTTGAGCAGACGTTTGTTTTTGGGAGCGCCGCGCTGGACCGCCAGCAGGCTGATTCCGGCATCATCGAAATTCTCCTCGGCGAGTTGCTTCTCCGCCTCGGTGACCATCTGGTTGATGTATTCGCTCTGACGCCTGACCAGCTTCTCGACCAGCGGCTGCATCGGCTGGAACTGCTGCGGGCCGCCCTCGACCGGGCCGGAAATAATCAGTGGCGTCCGGGCCTCGTCGATCAGCACACTGTCGACCTCATCGACGATCGCATAGAAGTGGCCCCGCTGAACTTTGTGTTCCAGCGCCACAGCCATGTTGTCGCGCAGGTAATCGAAACCGAATTCATTGTTGGTGCCGTAGGTGATATCGCATTCATACTGACGGCGACGTTCATCATAGTCCATGTCATGCTGGATGCAGCCAATGGTCAGGCCGAGGAACTTGAAGATTTCCCCCATCCACTCCGAATCGCGCAGCGCCAGGTAGTCGTTGACCGTAACCAGATGTACACCTTCGCCGACCAGGCCATTGAGATAGAGCGGCATTGTGGCAACCAGCGTCTTACCCTCACCAGTCGCCATCTCGGCGATTTTGCCCTGGTGCAATGCAATTCCGCCGATCACCTGAACATCATAGGGGACCATATCCCAGGTGGTCTCGATCTCGCAGACCTCCCAACTCTGGTTGACCAGCCGCCGACAGGTCTCTTTGACCATCGCGAACGCCTCCGGCAGGATCGTTTCGAGATAGCCGTCGATCTCCTCGCGGAAGCGCTCCCTGCGCTCCTCCTTGTCTAGCTCCTCATGCTCGAACTGCTGGTGCAGTTCATCCCGGAGCTCTTTTAGCTCCGCCTGGAAATGGCGGGTGCGTTCGACGAATTTCTCGTCGGGCCACTCGGCAAGGGTCTCGAAGATCTGATTGATCTGTTCAACGATCGGCTTGATGCGTTTGACATCGCGGTCGTATTTCGTGCCGAATATCTTTGTGACTAGCGACTTAACCAATTGATCTCACCTCGAAAGCAAACTACCTGTTCTTCTACCCGTGCAAGATATAAAGGTTGCATCGGTGCGACAACCATTTTGCCGACATGAAAACGCCCACCCGATTGCGGGTGGGCGTCGAAATCTCTCACAGGCGCCTGGTTTAGGAATCTTTCGCGGCGCCCGGTTTCATCTTCATCAGCGAATCGATTTGCTCCTCGGGCGTTTCGCCGCCGGTCTGCGGCATCAGCGGTCGCAACTGGCCCAGCATCCGGATATTCATGTTCTGGCGCGCCATGTCCAACAGATCCTTGGCTTGCTTCGCGTATTTGCCATCGGGCGCCTCGCGCAGATATTGCTCGAGATTGCTGATCAGTTTAATATCTTTCTCGTTGACGATGATCGCTTTCATCGTATTGGTGCGCTCCGGACTATTTCCGGGAAGCTGGAATGCGGCGGTAATCTCATCATACATTGCCTTGGCGTCAGTATAAAGCGCCTGCGTCTCCGGCGATTCCGAACTGCAAGACCAAAGCAGAGTAGCGGCGATCATGCTCATGACCGCAATCAATATTGCTCGTTTCACCTTTTCCTCCTCATACAGTTTACGCTCACCATCCCGCCCAACTTACACAGCCGCAGCGACATGTCAAATGCTTTCCAGAGCTGTTCAGCGGCGCGAATATTTGCCCATCAATTGCGTTTCCGCCAGAATATGGCCCTCCATCGCTGCCAGCAGGCTGGCTTTGGTCACTTTGCCGGTCAACGCCAGCATTGAATCCAAGGCATAGAGCTTGAAAAAGTAGCGATGGGTGCCGCTCGGTGGGCAGGGGCCACCATAGCCGTTCCGGCCAAAATCTGAGATCCCCTGACAGGCGCCATCAGGCAGGTTGGCGTCTGTGGGGTAAGCTTCAGAAAGCTCCCGCGTTCCCGGCGGCAGATTGTAAAGCACCCAGTGTACCCAGGTACCCCTCGGCGCGTCGGGATCATCGCAGATCAGCGCCAGCGAGACAGCACTCTCCGGTGTGCCGGAAATTATCAAAGGCGGTGAGATGTCGGCATCATCGCAGGTGTATTTCGAGGGAATCAAGCCGCCATCTTCGAATACAGGACTGCTCAGATTCATGGACACTCCTTGTGAGAACTTCACCGGGGAGAGCCCCGTATCGACCGGCAGACCGGCTGCCAGCCAGCTTTCATAGCCACCCTTAACGTAGGAAACACTTTGATAGCCGATTTCTTTCAGCGTCTGTGCCGAAAGCGCCCCGCGTCCATCGGTTTTGCAGTAGACAACAATTTCAGCGTCCACCGGCGCGAGAGAATCGAGCATCGCCACGAATTCCAGCATCCCACGTGGCACCCAGCGCGCTCCGGGGATATGCCCGGCACGATGTTCCGCTTCGGTGCGAATATCGAGCAGGACGAAGTTGTTGCCGCCGGCCAGTTGCTGCTGCAACTCAGTCACTGTGATCGAATCAACTTCGTTCTTAGCTGCCGCAACGCTGCCATCCTCCTGCGCGGTGCAGGAGCCAACCAGCATCAAGAGTAGCAGGACCGCCAGCGCGGTCCCTCGCCTCAATCTGTACATCTCCGAACCCTTCAATGGCTATCAGTTTGAACCCGGCGTCGGCTCATAACTGCCGTGCAGATGCGTCGCCAGGAACTTTTCCGCGGCGGCGTAGAACTTAAGCCGATTCTCAGCTTTGGTCAGCCCGTGACCCTCATCCTCAAAAAGCATGTACTCATAGTCAACGCCATTCTCCTGCATCGCGGCGACGATTTGCTCCGCTTCCGCCTGCTTGACGCGGGGATCGTTGGCGCCCTGTCCGATCAGCATCGGAATCTTGATCTGATCGGCCTTAAACAGCGGCGAGCGGGACTTAAGGAACTCCGAGTCGCTCTCCGGATTACCGATCCGGCGGTAGAGCACATCGCGGAAGCTGGACCAGTAGGGAGGAATCGAGTTGATGAAGGTCAACAGATTGGAGACACCGACCACATCGACCGCGCAGCAGAAGAGATCCGGGGTGAAGGTCGCGCCGACCAGCGCCGCATAACCACCATAGGAACCGCCGAAAATCGCTATCCGCTGGGGATCGGCGTAACCCTGATCGATTGCCCACTGCACACCATCGACCAGATCGTCATGCATCTTGCCCGCCCACTCCCGGTCGCCGGCGTTGAGGAAGCGTTTGCCATAGCCGGTCGAGCCTCGGAAATTGACCTGCAGGCAGATGTAGCCGCGATTCGCCAGCCACTGCGCCTCCGGATGCAATCCCCAACTGTCGCGATGCCAGGGACCGCCATGTACGTTGAGCACCATCGCCAGATTCTGCCGCACGCTGTCGGGCGGAAAAGTGATATAGCCATGAACTGTCAGCCCATCGCGCGATTGGAAACTAAAGGGTTTCATGGCCGCCAGCTTGTAGTCATTGAGCCTCGGCCGGTGATCGAAGAGGTGCTTCGCCTCTTTAGTAGCGCGATTATAGGAGTAGAACTCCAGCGGACCGTCGTCATTCTCAAAGCCGACCAGCCAGATACGGTCGGCGTCATCGCGAGCGACCAGATCGAGTTCGCCATCCGAGAGCTTCTGCAGAGTGTCAAAATCGGCACGGATCGTTTCATCGAGTAAGACGATTTCCTTCTTGTCTTTGGCGAAGATCGCAGCTTGTACTTCATAGGTGTTGGGATCGACGATGACATTGACGACATCGTAGATCGAATCGGCGGCCAGCACTTCGATTTCGCCTGAACCAAGGGTCAGTTCTACCAGTCGGGTGGCGTTGGCGTCGCGGGAGTCGAAGAGATAGAGATGCTTGCCATCCTTGGTGAAACCGACCGGCCCGCTGGTGAGCGCATCGTCGGAATCCCAAGTCAGCACCTTCTGCCAGCTCGAGGAATCATTCTCGCGCACCATCAGGTTATACCCGGCCTCCGGAGTCGCGAACAGCGCGGCACGCACCTGAAAGTCAGCGTCAGCGACCCAGGCTGCGGCATTGCCGGGATTCTCAGCGACCGGCAGCAGTTCGCCGTTCGTCAGATCGAGATGGTAGACGTCGTGGACCTGCGGATTGCGCTGATTCATGGCGATCAGCAGCTCATTGGGAAAGTTTTTGTCTCGCCCGATAAGCTGGACTTGAACATTGTCATAAGGTGTCAGATCGCGAATCTCGCCGCTCTTTAGATGTACCGCATACAAGCGCCAGTTTTCGTCGCCATCTTTGTCCTGGAAGTACATGACATGTTCATTGTCAGCGGCCCAGAAGTAGTTGTAGATGCCGCGCAGGGTGTCTTTGGTCACCGGCCGGGCGTCATCGGCGCCCATCGTACCCACCCAAACATTGAGAATATCATTGACTGGTGCGACAAAGGAGATCAGAGTGCCATCGGGAGAGAGTCGGGGCAACACCCTTTCCGGGTTACCGAAGATCACTTCGCGGGGTATTAATTCACTCACGATTCGTAACTCCTGTTTTGGTCCGGTGCATGACTGGATGATGCCCAGTAGTAGGATCAGAGCCAGCAGCACGTAGATATACAATCTCTTTTTCGAGGAGTTCATCAGCACACCTTCTCTTTGTCGAACGCAACCGGTTATCGTCCTGAAAGGATAGGCGATCGATTAGCAAAGATCAACTTAGATGTTAATCTTCGGTGAATCCGACAAAAAGAAAGGCTCGCCCGGCGGGCGAGCCTTCCAGAGAACAAGAGGTGAGAGTGCGATTCGTTATTAGCCATCCCCCTTGGGAGAGATGTCAGTGTGACCGCCTTGGTAAATGCCCTTCAGGTGCGTGATCACGCCGTTTTCGTCCTTGACCACTTGCAGGCGGAAATA
>JBDRQZ010000130.1:0-3392 GCA_043826025.1 bacterium
GATCCAAACATGAAAGTCATGATTGATCCAGGATCCGGGAAAGAGTTTCGACAGTCGTTCGATTTTCTCGGACTCGCTGAACACGTCGGAGGGCAGCACGGTGGCGAGCTTGTCGCTCTGCTCCAGCTTCTGATAAAGTGCCCGGAGGAAGTCAACGCCATCATTGCGATAGTACTCCCAGGCGTTTTCCCCATCGAGAATGATGGTGACCAGCGGCTCGGCGTCGCTTCGCGCGGCAAGCAGCTTGTCGAGCTCCAGGAGCTGCTCGACAAAGTCGTGAGCAGCGCGGTCCGGATCCCATTTCGAATAGACGAAGCCGATCTTGTCCGACAGCGTGTGATCGCGGAACAGAATCCCAAGCTCCTGCCCCTGAACGGAAACCACCAGCGGCTGGTGGAAACCCAGACCGGTCTCCGCCCTCGCGCCTCTGCTTTTGTCCACGATCTCCGGCACCGAGGCGGCATAGATCTCTTCATCGGTGGCGATCCAGCCAATCCCCTGCTCTGCCAGCAGCGGCAGGATGGCCTCCGAGACCGATCCTTCCGAGGGCCACATACCGCGCTGATCTCGCCCGAACAACTCACGATAGCGCTCGGTTGCCTTGGCGATCTGCCAACGAGCATCCTCCGGATGTGTAAAGCGCCGCTCCGGCAGCTTCGCCTGCGGCATCCCCATCTGGGCGACATCGGTGTCGATCAAAAGCGGCAGGATCGGATGGTAGTATGGGGAAAAGGAGACCTCGATCCGACCGGCATCCTGGCGCTGACGATAAGCCGGGATAATGCGACCGATGATCTCGCGTTGGTAGTCAAGCAGTTGCTGCTTCTCGGTCTCACTGAAACCTCGACCTTTCTCGTAGAGACCACTGATTCGCGGGTCACCGCGCAGAGTCGGATCGATCCAGGTCGCGTTGTACCAGACTTGCAGATCAAGCAGATCCTGGTCGGTCAGCTTCGCCACCAGATCGTGCCCCTGGAGCTTGGTGCAAAGCTCGCGCAATTCCTGATAGCGCGGATAGGGTTCGATCATGGTCGGCGGGTTTGCCGAGAAGAACTGCCGGGTAATCTCGATTTTCTCGACGTTGTTCAGCTCCGCCGGTCGGCGCCGGGACAACTCGAGTTGGTAGTCGATCGCGGTGCTGGCGGCATAGTCCTCGAGCTGGTCCAGCAGCGAAGGCACCAGGTTGAAGCACATCTTAACCGAAGGATATTCATCTGCCAGGGTCACCATATCGAGATAGTCTTTGCAGCCGTGCAGACGAACCCAGGGCAGCAAATAGGTCCCGCTCAGCGGGTCCTTATAGTATGGCTGATGCATGTGCCAGATGAAACAGAGTTTCATCGGCGGGCAGGCAGCGGGCTACTCGTAATCGCCCGCATTGTAAGTGAGAAAACCATGCTCGATCATCAGGATCTTGGCGGTGCGATAGATCTCCGACGTGATACCCTCTTTCTCCAGCAAACTCAGAGCCTCACGGGCGGTCGCGTGATCTTCCGCCTTGATCGCGTTTTCCACTACGGCAAAGAGGTCGTGAGGATAGGTCACGCTCTTCGGATTCAGCTTGGCGACCTCAAGATATTTGGTTGCGGCCTCGGCAAAACGCCCCTGCCCCGCATAAGATCCGGCGATCCCTTCGAGGGCGGCAAAACGGGAAATATCGTCAATCACATACTTGTCGAGATACCGCTGGTAGTATTCCTCTGCCTTGACGAAATCCGCTTGGGCGTAGTAGGCGTTTGCGAGCTTGAAGCAGGCCAGCTTGGCGGCATCGCTCGAACCGAAGTCGTCGAGTACCTTCTGAAAATCGATGACGGCCAACTGCGTCTGTCCGGTGCGAAGCTCCATTTCGGCCCGACCAAGCAGATCTGAGGCGCTCTGAGCTGACGAGGAGGAGCGAGAGCCTACTAACCATATGCCCACGATAATGACCACCACGGCGCCGACACCGATCAGCACACCCGAGAGGTTCTCCGTCGCCCAATCGCGAGCTTCCAACACCGTCCTGACAAACCGATCATCCTTCATCTGCCGCTTACTGACTTTTCGTGACGGACTCATCTATTATTGCTCTCCTCGTTAACTGATCCTGGCTTCGCCATTTGTCCTTCAAGGAAAGAGGCGAATCCTGCTACTACTAGAGGATGTCGCCTCCGGACCAGATTTGTTTAACCTGTTCTTCTAGAAGAAACCGGTAAAATTAACGGTGACCGACGAATTGGTCCGCTTGCGAGACAATTCGTTATCACCGAGATAATCAGAACCCGTCTCCATCTGTTCTTCGCTGCTTAACTCGACTGCGAAATCGAGCCAAATCTGACGCCAGTGAATGCCGGAACCAAAAGTCACGGTCGAGTTGGTGATCCGGTCGCCCAGGACGAATCCTTCCTGGACCTGGTCATATTCGTCCCGCGTCATTCCGCTCACATCGGTGTATTGTTGCTGGAGCATGCGGAAACCGCCGCGCAGAGGAATCTCACCAATCGGGGTCCGCAACATGTATTCGGCGCCCAGACGAATCTGCAGACTATTGTCCAGACCCAATTCATACTCGTCGTAAACTTCGATCTTCTCCCCACTGCTGTTGAAGTTGGAGACATCACAAGTGTCAGCTTCGGCACAGTCGGTCGGATAATAGATCGAGGTGCGGCGCACGAAAAGGTCGGAGGTGTCACGCTCAACTTTATACTTCGAGTTGCTCCACTGCTTCATTTCCAGGTCACCGCTGAGCACGAGGTTTGGAGTCGGCTTAATGGCCACGCCGCCAGAAATCGTCAGCGGGATTTCGATCCTGCTGTTGCCGCGGTAGAGCCAGGCAAGCTCACCGCGCGGGAAAGTCGCCAAGCCGTTCAAATAGACGGTATCGCGACGTGACAGGTCGTGATCGGTGACGAGGTCAAAGGGGGTCTGCAGCACCAGACCAGCGCTGATCTTCTCCATCTCATAGAAGAGCGAACCCGTAAAGTTGGCGCCTGCCTGATCGAACACATCCTTAACCGAGAATGCTCTCTCCAACTGCGCCTTCAGGGTGTCGCCGGCGATCGCACTGGTGACCGTGTCGATATAGTAGCTGCGATAGAAGCCCTCGCCCGAACCCGTGTAGATGTTGACAGATCCGCCGATAGACACATCGCCATAGAGTCCGGTCCCGAAGCCGAAGCTGAACACATCCAGACCGCCGGTAACCTCGGTATGACCCAGGGTCCTGGCATCATAGAATACCGAATCGGCGAAAGCACCATAATCGAATACCGCAAACTGCTCCCAGAGAGCCCGCGATTCCCAGTCTTCAAGACGATCCTGCGTGGCCCGGAAAGTTGCCGAGGCCATAAACGGATGCCCCTTGATCCGCAGCGGTGCGACAAATGCGGCATAGCTCAGTTTGGACTTGTTTT
>JBDRQZ010000131.1:0-5037 GCA_043826025.1 bacterium
GTCTGGGGAGCGCATAACTTTGACAGCGAGCCAATCGTCGTCAATGGGCAGGTCCCAGGAGAGCGCGACCCGATCGAACTGGGTGGTAGCGGTGAGACCGGCAACCGGAGTCGGGGGCTCGGTGTCGAAGTCGAGCCAGCCGGGAGCTTCGAAAAGCTTGAGCCCGTCGAGGAGCGCCACAATTCCCAGATCTTCGCCGATGCGAGCCGTCCAGGAACACTCGTCGACATAGAAGGTGTCGAGCAAGACGAGTTGGTCGATGCCGTCGCTGATGTCGAAGACCGCCTCTGGCTTGTTTGGGGAATAGGTGTGGACAAAGAGATAGTCGCCGTTAATCGCAAGATTGCAGACGCCCCCCAGTTGATAACCGTTAATGTCCGCGGTGATGCAATGCGCCAGGGTGGGGCTGGTCGGATCGCTGACGTCGACCACACCGATACCATCTATGCCGAGAGCAACATAGACACTGTCATAAACCGTGCGCCGATCAACCGCGGCAGACTGACTCCATTTACCGGCGCCGAATTCGCCGGAGAGCGTGGCGCAGCCGCCGATCACCCGTGGGCTGAACCGGCGCGGATCGGAGACATCGGCGACCATGAAGGCCTGCCAATCGGGGTTTGGTTCCCACTCGGCATTGAGGAAATAGAGATAGGGTCCGACCTTGAGTGCACCCAGACCCTCTGCCCGACTAGTCACGGTGCCACCTTCGAGATGCACCGAGCCGATAATCCGCGGGTGCGACGGCTCGGAGACGTTGAAGATCTCACCGGTCATACCGTAGATCAGATTACCTTCGGGGATTGAGTGTCCAATGTACTTCACGGGAAGTTTGGTGACGGCTGTTGGGGTAGTCGGATCGGAGATGTCGACTACATCCAGACCCCAGGTGAAACCATCGCGGCCGCGACCGGCGTAGATATAATCGCCCACGTATCCGGCAAAGTCCCACAATTCCTGGCCGGTATGGTAATAGGAGAGCAATGTCGGCGTCGCGGGATCGGAGATATCGACAATCGAGATGCCGCCACCGAGATTCGTTACCGCAAAAGCAAGGTCATCTCTCCAGTAGATGTCATCTACCTCGCCGCAGTAATGAAAACCCCCCAGTTGCGCTGGCAAGGCGGGATTGCTGATATCGAAAATGCGCAGTCCGTAAATGTTGTCGGCCACATAGGCCTGCGATCCGGAGACCGTGACGTCAACCAGAGCAATCGCCTCGGCCTCATCGACCCACGTGCCCAGCACTTCGATCGCTTCGAGGTCTGAGATGTCGAGCACTTGCAAACCACCCCGCATCAGCAGACCATCATCATCGTAGTGTCCGGTCGCCACTTGTCCACTCTCGTAATATTCAGAGTAGCTGTATATTTCGTGACCGCTCGGCAAAGACTCGTCCGGGTCGTGGGCTTCCTTAATCAGATGAGGCTGGAAGCCGCCCTTGCCTGCCAGGTAGAGCTTGGTCTCATCAGGGGACAAGGCGATCCCTTCGTAACGGCCATCGCGATTCCAGGGGTCAATGTCGTTTTCATAGGGAATGAAAGATTGCTCCAGCAGCGGTGTGGCAGGATCGCTGACATCGTAAACTAACAGACCGCTGACGGTAGAAACAAATGCCCGATGGCCATCAGCGGAGAGCACGACATTCAGGACCTCGAGCGAATCATGCGAAGAGAAAAGCAGGGTTGGCGCTGTCGGGGTAGAGACATCGTAGATGTTTAGCTTCAGACTGGGCCGACAGACCATGTAAGCATAGTGCAGATCGTCATCGAGAACGATACGCCAAGCGTGGAAGACAGAGTCACCTTCGGTGGTGCGCCCCAGAAAGCTAGGTGCGAAGAGGTCGCTGAAGTCCCAGATTTCGAATTTGGCCTGCGAGTTGAAGTAGGCATAGCGGGTGTTTATATCAGGTTCGACAATCGTGACGGCGCGAATACGGTCGCTGGTGCCATTGTTGAAGATTGTCAGCGTGTCAACATCGAGCGGATCGCTGACGTCGAAGATGTAGATGAAGCCTCCCGTGCTGCCGGTGTAAAGGTAATCGCCGACCAGGGTCGTGTTGACGCACCACTTCTGCATCGGCAACTCCCTCAGCAAAGTAGGATTGTTGGGATCGGTGGCGTCGATCTGGATGAGCGGTGTCGTGCTCTCATTGAGCGTTGCATAGAGATAGACGCTGCCGTTGACCTCCTGCACTGCGATATCTTGCGGGTACCCCCAGAAGATTGGCCATTCGCCCAGTGGCTGAAGATCCTGCACCTCAGCAACGCCAGAGCCGGTAAGTAGTGCAGCAGTGGCTACGATTACAGCAAGTGCTCTCATTTGTCCCTCCCGAACAAAACCAGTTCATCAAGACAAGGTTCCGATCCAATGCAGACGCGTGTGTTGGTGCCAATCAGAGTGAGAAGGTCGGACTCGATGCGCCTCTGCCCTTTTCTCAAAGATAGTCTGTAGTGGCGATTTTAGCCACCCCTTTTTCGAACCGATCTGACCTCAGTTTGTGCGCCAAGTCTCCAAGCACTCGGTCTCAGGGGCAGTCGGCGCAGGGCGCGGGTCCGCCGCCGAAAATGTACTGGATCAGGTAGACGGCATCGGTGATGTTGACTATCTCATCGCAATTGGCGTCACCGGCGATATAGGGCACCGGTTCGGGCCCATTGTTGAAGATGTACTGAATCAGATAGACGGCATCGGTGATGCCGACCGCGCCGTCGGCGTTGGCGTCGCCGCACAACGGCGGCGCTGCAAGAATGCGGATGGCGGTCGCGAGAGTATCGGCCACTGCGGGCTCGCTACTGTCTATCACTCTGACAGTAAAGTAATAGGTTGCCGGCCAGGTGGGTATACCGCTGATAAGACCCAATGTGTCACCGACGAAAATACAGCCGAGCGGTAGGTCACCACCGAGCAGCGACCAGTGATAGGGTGCTGTGCCCCCCAGTGCCCAGAGACCGTATTCAAAGGGCCGGTCCTGATGGCCGTCCGGAATATGGTAACTCTCTATATGCAGCCAACCGTCACAAGCATCACCGACACCGTCGCCGTTCTCATCATATTGCTGGCTGTTGCTGGTCACAGGACAGTTGTCGCAAGCATCGCCAAGACTGTCTGCGTCGGAATCCACCTGATCCGGATTGACTGCCAGTCGGCAATTGTCGACTTCATCGTTCCAGCCATCGTTGTCATCGTCCGGATCGCAGAGGTCGCCGAGACCATCGTAGTCATAATCATCCTGAGCCGCGTTGGCAGTTCCGCCACAATTATCACAAGGATCATAGATGCCATCGCCGTCGCTGTCGATAACGTCCGGCAAGAACCGGCAAAGCTCGGCCGCCGCGCGCCGGAGATTGATACAGGGCCCGATATGACGTTCACCACTCTGCGGTGTACCGGTGCTCACCAGCAAGTCGCGCATTTCCAGAGGTTCAAGTCGTCGACCGAGGATCTCCACGGCGAGGGATTGCAGCCCGGTGCAGGCGGCGGCGACCAGTGATGAGGCCGAACTAGTGCCACTATAGGTTGCGGTATAGCGCTGGTTGCGATCACCGCCGGAATTGAAAGCTCCACTGTAGCCCAACGTGAACACATTTGTTCCCCAGGCTTGGACATTCACGCGGCTGCCATAGGTGCTCCAGTCCATCGGCAGGTGATATTGGTTGGGTGAACCGGCGCCAACCATCAGGGCATGGCTGTCGCCCCAACTGCGATACTCAGCATACTCCGGGGAATCGAGATTAACACCGCCATTGGCTGCGGGCGAGACCACCACAACCCCGGCATCGGTGGCGTTGCGAACCAAGAGCCAGGCGGTCGCGAAAGTCTCGATCGGCGTATCGGTGCCGACCTCGCCAAGACCGCCGATCATAGTCAGGACAATGTCGCCGGCGTCGGAATCCGCCAGAGCATTGGCCAGGCAGGTAAACTCGCGAATCGAATCTTCAGCGGAGACTTCCAGATAGACCCAGATGTCGGCTTCTGGCGCGATTCCAGTACAGCCATAACCATTGTCCTGAGCGGCGCAGATTCCCACAGTAGCAGTGCCATGGTCATCCCAGTTGAGATCGAAGGCGCCCGGCGCCGTTGACTGGCCCGGCTCGAAGTTGATCGTGATCTCGTTGAGGTCCTCATGGTCGACATTCCAGGCCGCCTCGCAGTCGGTGTAGCGGATACCCTGCCCCCGCGCGCCGCGCGCACGTAAGTAGTCGGCATCGATCCCCGGCTCGGGACCGCGCCAGTCCATCTGCGGTTCGAAGTCGGGAGTCTCGGGCGGTATGTCATAAGGGAAAGCGATTCCACGCGGCACCAACTCCGCATATTCGACTTCCGGCAGTTGCGTGAAGCCCGTCACCAGACTCAGCAAGCTCCTCTCCGGGACAGCGGGACAGGTGACCCGCATGATGCCGCGCAGGTCAGGTTGTCGGACACCAGAACGAAGTGCAGCGCGCTCCTCCATCCTCTGCAACTTGCTCTCCGGGAGACGCAGCAATTGTGAGTACTTGATCCCCTGCTCTCTTGCCAGGAAGATGGCGCCGCTGACTGAGGCGTCGACCGCCGACTGCAGGGAGCTATCTGCAGTAGCCCGGATTTGGAATTCATCCTTGAACTTGACGATTAGCAGATGTTGTCTGCCCTCGACCAAACGTGCCGCCGGGCTGGCCAGTGGCTGACGTGCCTCAAGACCTGCCCACGCCTCGCTCGCAAGAATCGTTGACAGGCACAACATGAAGGTAGTGATGCGTTGCATAGATCGGCTTCTCCCCAGACAACCGCAGAGGTTAGAATCTCGCACTGAGCCGTACTGCCTTGCCGAATGAAAGTCTCTGGATTGCAATACGAGTGAAGGATTGTTTTGTCCAATTTGTGGACTGGACCAGGAGCGTTAGGTGGGCAAGCCTCCGATGCTCCGGGATACGGCCCATTGGCAGGGCTGTATCCCGGAGTTGCAGGCTATATAGCTAGCTACGGGCAATCCGCACAGGGCTCCGGGCCGCCGCCGAAGATGAATTGAATCAGATAGACCGCGTCGGTGATATTGGC
>JBDRQZ010000132.1:0-3633 GCA_043826025.1 bacterium
GGCAAATCAGATGGTTTTCGCGGAGATCGGGGTGACGATCCAGCCGACGGCGCGCTATAGCTACACCATTGTCGGCAATCGCACCAGCTTTGTGGCTACCGCGGTTTGCGGTGTGCTGGATGACGATCCGGCAGTTGACGAATGGCAAGTAACTCAGGATGGCGCGATTAGTGCCGTGACTGATGATTCAAAGACCTAGCCCCTGACGCATGAACCTTGTAGTGCCACCCGTTGAGTTTTGAGCGTGGCTTGGCGACGTTTCTCAACCAGAAACCGGCAGCAGAACCTGAGTTCCGCTGCCGGTTTTTTTTGCTTCTCGACTTGGTAACAGACTATTCGCACATCGCGCAGGGCGCTGGGCCACCGCCAAAAATGTGGCTGATGATGTATACCGCATCGACAATGTTACAGAAGCCGTTGCAGTCGCAGTCGCCCCCCGGCATCGGCGAAACGGCGGAACCGTCACCGAAGATGTACTGCAGGATGCAAACCGCGTCGGCAACGTTGACGATAGCGTTCTTGTCGGCATCGCCGCACATGTAGGTGTCGTCACAAATATTAGCGGTCACCGCGAGGTCATCGATATTCCAGCCGCAATAGGTCCAGCCGCCATCGGTGGTGCCCATTGTGAACCGCAGATAGACGGTAGGTTGGTTGTCGGCGACAGCGGAAATGTCGTAGGTCTGAGAGGTCCAGGCGCCATCATTGACCTCGCCGCCATTCTCCCAAATAGTCGTCCAGGTCGTGCCGTTGTTGGAGATCCGCACGTATGCGTGATCATAATCGGAGGTCTCGACGCCGAGCCAACGCATGAAGGAGAGCTGCACATCGCTTTTGCCACTGCAATCAATCGCCGGACTGGTGATGTGTCTTTCCGACATGCCGTTTTCATAGTCGCCGCCCAGATTGTAACCGAAAACATTCATGCCGCTGTAAGCACTGGCAGGATCGGGATCGCCGTAGGAGCCGCCCGCTCCGAGGGGAATGCCGCGTCCCCAGTTGCCGCCGGAGATGGTCCAGCCGAGATCGGTTTCGAAACCATCCTCGAACAGAGTTGCCACATCCGTGACGGCATTGACCACGTGCGGTGAGGCAGGATTGGGGTCATACATGCGGCCGAAAGACTCCTCTTCGGCGCTGACGTAGAACTTGAAGACTTCGCCGCAGGCAATCCCCGGCAGGGTCACTTGATACTGATTCGGAAAGATCTCATTCATATCGACAGTGGTCAGCGGTCCATCATTAATCAGATAATGCAGTTGTCCGCTGCCCGGCACCGGCACACCATCACCAATGCCACTGACATTGACCTGAATCACGGTCGGTTCATTCGGTGCGACCATTTCCGGAAGTCCGCTCGGATACTGGAAGGCGATTGCGGTGACGCCGCGGAACGCAACAGTCGGGTCGCCAAAAAGATTCAGTTCATAATAGACCCAGCGCATGTAGTCGTCGGTGATGCGGTAGATGTTGTCTTCCTTCGAATCGGCGTTGGCACGACCCAATTCGAGTTTGCCCTCGGCCGGACTGAAGACCGCATCCCAGAACTCGCGATTGTAACGCTGGGAGGCGCCATCGGTGCTGTTGAACTCACCGAAACCATAACGGGCGTTCATGATCACCGCAAACGCGCCGGCATCGATCTTGACATTGGCAGTCTCCGCCCAGCAGGTGGTGCCATCCATATGACCTGCCGAGCAGGTCTGCGAGTAGACAAAGCAATGATCGGTATTGGTCAGGTCGCTGAGCAGGTCGCTGTTGTAGAGCTTCATCGCGTAGTCGGGAGCGCCATGACCAAGGTGGTTGAGAATATGCAGACCGGAATTAATCTCGGCCACCAGATCTGCCTGTGGCCAGTTGTAGTTGAACTCGTACAGGCTATCGATATCGAAAACGTCGGAGGGAATACCGACCGTGGTGTAGCCATGCATACTGGAACCATCGACCATTTCGTTCAAATACATGTGCGCGTACTCGGCGTCGCCGCCGAAACCGAGGTACTCGCCGACGAAGAGCATTTGCTGAAGATAAGCGCCCGCGCCGGTAAGGTACTGAATCGTCTTGCTGACAAAGCGGTCGGCCTCAATCGCCGTACTGGAGGCTGCGCGACCGACCCAGACATCGAATTCCAGGTCGAGTGGACCGCCGCCATCGCCATCATTCGGCTCACCCCAATAGGAGTCATTGTCATAGTTCCAGGTGCCATCGAGACAGCCGAAATAGAGGTCGCCCGGCATGGCGTATTCAGTCTCTCCGCCGCTCTCGTACAGGCTGACATAGAGATCTTTGGCTGGAATCAAGGCATCGTCCGCGGCGATCAGCACATAACTGAAGCCTTCCATCATGTAGCGGCCGCCGATATAGGCGCGGATGTCATCGGGATCGTTACTGCCGATGTCATCGATAGTAACCAGATCGGTGGTGACGCCGTGACTGTCATGGAAGTCTTTGAGCGTCTGGAAGGAACTCTCCATCGCGCTGGTTGTGATGATCAACAGATCGAAGAGACGGTCGCCCCGCTTGCCGGCGGCAGCATAGCTGCTGACAGCTTCCGGGTTGTCGACCTTGGTAAGCGCCTCGCTGGCATCTTCGGCCAGGCCCCGGAAGGTGCCGTATTCCTTGCGGGTGTCCGCAGTATTGATAATTACTGTCAGGCGGGGATAGTAGTAGAGTTCACCGGTGGCTGGAGTCCACTGGACCGGCTGGAGCCGCAGCACCGAGATCGCGTAACCGCGGAAGACCTGAACGCCGATGTCTTCGAAGAAATGACCGGGAAAGGGTTGGTCGCTCTTGTAGATCTCTTCATTCGGTTTGGCGACCACCGGCTCGGTCGGTGTCTCCGAGAGTTTCACCTGCGGCGGCACCGGCGCCAGCAGATAATCACCGAGATAGACCTTCTCACCGGGGAGAATCGCTATACTGGTGATTTCCGCGCCATAGGGCAGCAAAATCTGCGCGCCCTGCGCCGGCAGCGCTGGCTCACCGATCTTGCCGCAATTCGGGGCGTTGTACATATCGAGCCGGTGGTAAGTCGTACCCTCGATCTTGACCTGTTCCAGACGCGGTTGTTCGAAGTCATACTGCATCGTGATTTGTCCGGCGGTCGCTGAAGTCGCCAAAATCAGCATCAGCACCAGACAAAGACAGGCACTAGCATTCCTTGTCATCGTTCCTCCGATAAACTTGAGGCTGTATATTTTTGTTATTTCTTTCACAAATGGTCGCACTCGGAAACCACAGAGGCCGAGACGCGTCCGGTGCAGAGATTCTGGACTGGCGCTGAAGACTCTTTCCCGCCGGGCGGGTCATAACAGGAACGGTGCGACCTCACGCGGTATCCTGTAGAAATCGCTCTATATTAATAGAATACGCGATATTCAATAGTTGTCAAGCGATTTCGAGTGCGATTGGGCGGCTAAGTCGATGGAGAACAAAGGAATCCGATTTGTGCGAAGCACCGCAGAGACTGAGCGGGCGAGCGCCCTCCTCTTACCACCATCGCTGCAGGCTATCAGTGTAGGTGAAGATGCGTTCCTCGCTATCGCCATCGACCGCGGTCAGCCAGTAAAGCGTGCCGGCAGGGACGTCAGCGAACATGACCATCTGGTTTGCCGCGATCTGTTTGCCGAATGT
>JBDRQZ010000133.1:0-5736 GCA_043826025.1 bacterium
GATCTGGCGCAGACCGGACTCGCAGGCTAGCCACTGATTCATGCTAAAGAAAGAAGCCCCCGCGGGGGGGGCTTTCAACAAAAACTTGTCAGAGTGTTTTTCAGAGCTACTGCTCTCTTTTCTTCTCCGTAATCCGCGCCGCCTTGCCGTAGCGATCACGCAGGTAGTAGAGCTTTGCACGCCGCACCTTGCCGCTGCGCAACTTTTTGATCTGAGCGATATTGGGCGAGTGCACCGGAAAGACCTTTTCCACACCGATACCGGCGGAGATCTTGCGCACCGTGAAAGTCGCACCTGTACCGGAGCCACGGCGCACGATCACCACACCCTGAAACACCTGGATCCGCTCTTTGTCGCCCTCTTTAATCTTCTGGTGTACGGCTACCGTGTCACCGGGGCCAAAATCTGCTCCCGGATCGCCCAGAAACTGCTGTTCAAACTCTTTGATCAGGTCCATCTATGCCTCCTCAATAGCAATCTTCAAAATTCATGCCGCCGGCAAGCTGACCCAACATGCGGCGGTCCTCATCGACTAACTCGGCGCGCTTCAGCAGATCAGGTCGCACACTCATGGTCTGCTGCAGGCTGCTCCAACGACGGTAGAGTTCCTGGCGGGCATGGTTGCCTCCCAGCATCACCTCCGGGACCGAGAGCCCTTCATACTCGGCCGGTCTGGTCCAGACCTGTGGTCCCAGAAGATAATCGCTGAATGAATCGGTCAGGGCAGAATCGATCTTGCCGATCCCGCCGGGCAACAGCCGGAACACCGACTCGATAATCGCCAACGCCGCAACCTCGCCGCCGTTGAGAACGAAATCTCCCAAAGAGACTTCTTCAATATCGAACAACTGCAGCAGCCGCGCATCGACACCTTTGTAGCGGCCGCAGATAATTACCAGATGATCTACTAATGAATACTGGGTTGCCAGACTCTGCTCGAAACGCCGACCGGCCGGGCTGGTCAGCAGGACTTTCCGGCGCGGTTCCGGTTGCTCACCGACCACTTTGCGCAGTGCGGCTGCTAGCGGCTCGACCTTCATCACCATGCCGGTGCCGCCACCGAAGGGCGCGTCATCAACCGTGTTGTGCTTATCGGTGCTGAAATCACGAATGTCTACCAGTTCCACCTGCAGCGGCCCATGATCGGCAGCTTTGCCCAACAGCGACTGCTTCAGAGGCGAGTCGAAAAACTCAGGGAATATGGTCAGAATCGTGATCTTCATCAGTCTATTAACCCATCGAGCAGGCGGATAATAACACGCCGCGCTGCTTTGTCAACCTTCATAACTACGTTGGCCGTCGCCGGGATGAGAAAATCCTTCTCGCCTTCGACCTGCCAGACATCGTTGGCAGGCGCTGCGATCACTTCGGTGATTTCTCCCAAATACTGCTCGGCTTCGGTATAGACCGCCATGCCGACCAGTTCGAAATGGTAATAGTCACCATCCGGCAGTTCCGGCAAGCGGTCTTTCTCAATCGAAATGAAGTTTCCGACCAGTTTCTCGGCGGCTTCGCGTGAATCGACACCTTTGAAAGTCACGAACAACTGGCTTCCGGAGCGGCTCACCGAAGCGATTTCCAGTTCGACAGGACTCCCCTGCTCCAGATAGACTTTGGCCAGCTCCTTGAAACGCTCGGAATTGTCGGTCAAAGAGGCGACCGCGACTTCGCCATTCAGGCCGCGGGCGCGCAGAATCTTACCGACAACGATTAACTCCTGTTCTCCTATTCGAGAATCTCCATTAAAGCTCGTTTGCTCTGCCCAGCCGCGATGGCCGCCATCAGCGAGCGGTTCGCCTTAGCGGTCCGACTGACTTTGCCAATCACCTTAGGACTACGGGCGCACCGCCGGTTCAGAGGAAACGCTAAAGCTTACTCTTCCGCGGCAGGTTTTTCTTCAGCGGGGGGTTCGGCCGGAGCCTCAACCGCGGCTGCTGCCGCCGGTTCCGCTGAGGCTGCCGCCGGGCTTTCAGCCTCGACCTCGGCGGTCACCGCCGCTTTGGTCTTCTTGCGCCGCTTCTTGCGCTCGGTGATGACGGTCTTGATCTCCACCTCACCGGCATCTTTGCCCTGACGCACCAACTCCCATTTCTCGTTGAGACCGATATGGGCGAACAGCGACTTCACGGTGTCGCTCGGTTCCGCGCCGTCCCGCAGCCACTGGAAAACTTTCGCCTCATCCACAGTGACGGTGGCCGGCCTCTCCAGCGGGTTGTAGTGTCCCAGATGGTCGATAAAACGTCCCCCACGCGCGCGGCGGGAATCAATCGCTACCAACCGATAGATGGGACGTTTCTTGGCGCCCATGCGCCGAAGTCTGATCTTAACTGACAAGTCGTTCCTCCGTAGCTATCACAAAAGTTACTCTGCTATCCGCCAAACATACCGGGCGCCAGCCCCTTGAGCTTGCCCGACTGCAACTGCTTGATCATTTTCTTCATCTGACTAAACTGCTTGAGCAACCGGTTGACATCCTGCACCGTGTTGCCCGAGCCTCTGGCAATTCGCGAGCGTCGGGAGCCGTCAATAATGTCGGGGCGACGGCGCTCGTCGGGGGTCATTGAGAGAATAATCGACTCCACCTTAGCCATTCCCGACTCATCGACATCGACACCCTTCATCGCCTTGGAGACCCCGGGAATCATCTTCATCACCGATTCCAACGGCCCCATTTTCTTGATCTGCTGGAGCTGCTTGTAGAAATCTTCGAGCGTGAACGCCTGCTTGCGCAGCTTCTCCTCGAGCTTGGCAGCCTCATCAAGATCGATTGACTCCTGCGCTCGTTCGACCAGCGAGACAATATCACCCATCCCCAGGATGCGTGAGGCAATCCGGTCGGGATGGAAGATTTCCAGATCACTCAGCTTCTCCCCGACACTGACCAGCTTCAGCGGCTTGCCGGTGACCATCCGGATCGAGAGCGCCGCACCACCGCGCGCATCGCCGTCGAGCTTCGTGAGCGCCACCCCGGTGAGATCGAGCTGTTTATCGAACTCGGTGGCAACATTGACCGCATCCTGACCGGTCATTGCATCGGCCACCAGAATAATCTCATCGGGCGACACCAGTTTCTTAATGTCGCTCAGCTCGGTCATCAGGTCCGCATCGATATGCAGCCGACCGGCTGTATCAAAAATCACCAGATGGTAGTCTTCTTCTTTCGCATGTTCGAGCGCCGCCTCGCAAATTTGGGGCGGTTTCTTGTCGACATGGAAAACCGGCACTTCGATTGACTTGCCGAGAATCTGAAGCTGCTTGATCGCGGCGGGCCGGTAGATATCGGCGGCGACCAAAAGTGGTCGCAGGTTTTGCTTCTTGTAGTGCAGCGCCAGCTTGCCGCAGAGAGTCGTCTTGCCGGAACCCTGCAGACCGCAAACGAGCAGCTTACCAGGTTTGGAATCCAGCTTCAGTGGCTCAGTCTTACCGCCCAGCACCTGAACCAGTTCGTCATGGACGATCTTGATCATCTGCTGCCCGGGAGAGATCGACCTGAGCACATCCTGGCCCATCGCCCGCTCCTGGACTGCGGCCACGAACTTCTTGACTACCTTGAAGTTAACGTCCGCCTCAAGCAACGCCAGCTTGATTTCCTTTACGGATTCCTGGACGTTCTTCTCAGTCAGTTTTCCCAGGCCCCGCAGATTGCGGAAGACCTTGTCCAGTTTGTCAGATAATGTATCGAACATAGCTATACGCCGTCAAAAACAAACCGTAACATATACCAAATCCGCCCCGGAAAAGCAATGATTATTTGGCTGGAATGGCAGCCAACAGGGAGGGGATTTAGTCGCCGCGCAGGGTGCGGACGAAGGCTTTTTGATCCTCAGCGCGGAAGAAGGCAGTACCGGCGACCAGGATATCGGCGCCGGCTTCACGGGCCTGGAGGCCGGTTTCGAGATTAATGCCACCGTCGATGGCGATCTCAAAGGAAAGATTCTTTTCAGCGCGCCAGCGGGCAGCAGTCCTGACCTTATCCAATGCTTCGGGGATGAATTTCTGCCCACCAAAACCGGCATAGACCGACATCACCAGAAAGAGATCGAGATGATCGAAAAGCGATTCGTAGTCGTCGATGTCGGCATCGGGATTGAGCGACATCCCGGCTTTCACCCCCTTGCGGCGGATCTGCCTCAGAAGTCTCGGATCGCTGCCAATCACCTCACCATGCACGGTGAGATAGTCGGCGCCTGCTTCGATGTAGCGCTCGACATACTTCTCCGGGTTGGAGATCATCAGGTGAACATCAAGGGGCAACTCGGTGGCACGGTTGACCTGCTCAACGATAAACGGTCCGAAACTGAGATTAGGCACGAAATGCCCATCCATGATATCGAGATGGAGCAGATCGACTCCCATATCTTCGGTCAGCTTGACTTGATCGGCAAGATGGAGAAAATCAGCAGCAAGCAGCGATGGTGCAAACTTAGCCATCAGCTCAGTCCGTGGCGGAGACCTTCACCCAAACCGAGTCGCCGACCCGCACCTGCACATTGCGAGGCGGCAGTTGCTCGATCACGGTGTTGGGCAGCAGTGAAGTGTCTTTGACTTCGACAATCTCGCCGACCGCGAGTTGCAGGCTATCGAGCAGCGCGCGCACCCGGTCGAGCGGTTGGCCTACCAGGGTTGGCATGAAGACCCAGCCAGTGCGACTACCCTGATTGACTGCCAGGGCGACTCGCGAACCGAGCGGCAGCAGAGTACCTGCCGCTGGAATTGTCTCCACCGCTACATCCTGCGGCAGAGTATCGGCGTCGGCCCAATAGAGATCGCCGATCAGGAAACCCTCCTTCTGCAAAGTCAACTCCGCCTGACGGAGCGGCAGCCCAAAGATATCCGGCACTTCGGCGACCTGCACCCCGGCAGAGATGATCACTTTGATGCTCCGACCACCTTTGACCATCAGCCCGGCTTGCGGCATCTGAGTGAGGACCACCCCCTCCGGTTTATCCGGTGAATACTCGCGACCAGTAATCTCCAAACGCAAGTCAAGCTCGGCGAAAAGCTCCTCAGCGTCGGCCTGCGTCATTCCGACAATGCTGGGCAAGGGAAATTCGCTGCCGTGCCGGGTGATCGCCGGCATGATCAAGTAGTTGAACAGCAAAAACAGCAGCGACAAGGCCGCCAGCGGACTAACGACTATCTTGAAGAGGCCCCTGAGCAGGTCCACGCGGCTATCTACTCCTGCGCTTTATTTGCGGGCGAGGCAGACAGCATACATGTTGTCGAGATACTTCAATCCGGGATAAGTCCGGATGGCCAGGTCCTCGCCGATGAGGCTAGTATAGGGGAAGTTGAGAGGAGGGACAATGGCAAAATCGGTGTGCATTTCCAGAAAACGCTGAATGACCAGCTCGTTTTCACCCCGGAGCACCGAGCAGGTGGAATAGACTATCCGGCCGCCCGGCTCGAGCAGTCTGACCGTATTGTCCAGCAACTGCACCTGTAACTGCGAAAGTCGGCCGACATCCTCCGGGGTCGTGATCCAGCGCGCCTCCGGGAATTTGCGAAAGACACCGCTGCCCGAACAGGGCGCATCTACCAGAATTTTGTCATAAGTACCTGAACTGAACTTGACACCATCCGCCTGCACGACAAACACATTGGCGATCTTGAGCCGTTCCAGATTCTCGCGCAGCAGTTGCAGACGATTCTGAGAAAGATCGACGGCAGTAACGCCGCCATTCTCGCCGATGCGCGCGGCAATGTCGGTGGTCTTGCCGCCCGGTGCGGCGCACA
>JBDRQZ010000134.1:0-5477 GCA_043826025.1 bacterium
TTGAGATTGAGATTGGAGGCGACATAATCGGCGAGTTTGGAGTCGCTCTCCTGATTGATCGCCGAGACATAGATTTCCTCAGAGATACTGGGCGAGAGGTCGACAACCTTCTTCAGCAGCTCCAGCACATTGCGGTGCAGCGCCTCAATCTTGACCGACTTGCTAACACTCTCTTCCAGCTTCTCGACCTGAGCCTGCAGATAAGGTTCGGTTTCAACGATCCGCGTCAGGCGGATACGATGCAGACCCTGCACCAGGAAACGAACCGAGCCGTCGGGAAAGCGCAGCATTTTCAGCACTGTCCCGGCGGTGCCGACCTGATAGATATCATCCTCGCGGCCTTTGTCATCGCCGCTCTCTCTCTGCGTGAACAGACCGATAACCTTGCCCTCCATCAGGGCGTCATCGACGAGCTTGGTCTGTTTCTGATCGGTGATCATGAGCGGCATCACCAGATAGGGAAAGACCACCATTCCCTTGATCGGCAATACCGGCATCTTGTTATTCGTTGTCACTTTCGGATCCTGTGCAACCAGTGTACTTTGTTCCAAACCGGCCTCCGAGTTAACGGCGGCGCTGCAGCCGCCCTTCGTACCGTGGCCATCGGCGGCTGCCGATGACTCACTCTCCCATGTCTACTATATCGTACGAAAGTAGGCAATGCTCAAATCAAGAAGGCGAGCGAGCGCCGATGTTAATCGGGAGCGACATCCTGCAGCCGCCGCAATAGTTGCATGATCCTTTGCCGGGCGCCGCTACTGGGGTACTCCTGCAAATATTCCCCGAGCACCTGTTTGGCCCGCGAAAACTGCCCGGTCTGGGCATAGAGCTCGGCTAAGTTGGTGCAGGCATCGGCGTTTTCGGGCATCAGACGTCGCGCCTGCTGCAGGAAGTTTTCGGCCTCACCGAAGCGGCCCATCTGGATCAGGATCAGACCCAGAGCCGTAGCATTCTCGCCATTGCCCGGTTCCAGCTCAACCGCATGTCTTGCATTCTGTTCGGCCTCAGCGAAACGTTGCATGCCGGCCAGGCAGCGCGCGAGATTGAAGTAAGAGGACGCAATTGTCGTGTCCAGCTCCACGGCGCGGCGCAAGTATTTCTCAGCTTCGGGGAAATTCTCCTCATAGCAGTAGCTGACTCCCATCGACAGGTAGAGGAACGAGTAGGTCGAATCGAGTTCGAGTCCCTTGCGGAAATAGAAACGAGCCTCATCGAGTCGGCCCAGCGCCATGAGCAACTGGCCGAGGTTGTTGTAGGTGCGACGGTGGGGTAATAGTTCGGCCGCCTTGCGCCACATCTGCTCCGCATGCTCATTCTCGCCGACCCGGATGAAATGGCTGGCCATCGATTCAAAACCATACCCGGCGCGAGCCCCATAAAGCGACAGTATATCAACCTGGCGTCTAATCGACTTCTCGTAGTCCAGGTTGACGGCTGCATAACCGCCAAAGGCAAATAGCCCGGCGCCAACCAGTGCTACCCGCGCCGACAGCGACAAACGCAGCCCGGCATTTCTGATCACCAGCAAGCTGGCGATCATCACTATCAGTCCGGCGAGTGAGAAGAGATCCCAGTCGGTGGCATAGCCCAGTTTCGGGTCAAGCAGCAGCAGGAATGGCAAAGCCCCGGCTAAGGCTACTAAGCCCAGAGCCACCTGGCGATTCCGCCACAGACGCAGGCGTAAAATCGCTGACACAGTCCATGGCAGCAGCAATAATGCCGGACCTGCGGTAAGCAGTAACTCGTTGAGCAGGTCAAGCAGGTGCTGACCGGAGAGCAAGCAGTAGCCATCCCCATTCGGCAGCAGGGGCATCAGAAGGTCGACGGGGCTGAGCATGATCACTTCCGAATAACGCGGCAGGACCACTGCCAGCGCTACCGCGACTATTCCCCCACCGAGGGCGACTAGCGCTGGACGCTTTTCGCCGTCACGCCACTTGAAAAAGGCTACCAGCAGCAGCACCGGCAGCAGGTAAAGATTGCCGAAATGCAGCAGGGCCAGCAAAGGGAAGAACAAAGCCGGCCAGAGCGCAGACTTTGAACCCCCGACACTCTTCAGGCACCAGAGCAAGAACAATGTGATCGCCGCCGGCAGCAGAGAGTAGGTCTCCACGTAGCCGCAAAACAACAAGGTGGTGCCTGAGGCGAAGAGAAAGAGTATTGCGAACAGGCGATCACGAGGTCCCGCAAACAGGTATTTTGCCAGCGCCAGAATGGTGGCATAGAAAAGCAGGCCGGAGATTAATGAGACGGCCTCCATTGCCTGGATCGCGGTCCAGCCGAACCAGGAGGAAGTAAGCTTGAAACTGAGCAAGTTGACCAAACCCGCCAGCGGCTCGGTTGGCAGGAGCCAGGTGCCGCTCTCCAGGTCGCGGGCCCGCAGCAATCCATCCCCCAAAAAGTGGGCTCCGACGCGCAGCAGATAGAAGGATCCCAGCAGGACCAGTGGTGCAATCAGATAGGTCAACAGTGAAAGCATGCCGCGCCGGAAGCCTCTTCCCGGCGCCAGCAGCAGCAGGAACGCGGGGAGCGCCAGAGCGGCAAGCAAGAGAGACAGGCCGATTTCGGCGGTCAAGTAGCTCAACTGGCCGATGCCCCACCAACTCGGTGCGCCAGCAGCCAACCAGAAGGAAGCCAGATAGACTGCGGCTACGACCGGAACCAGCCGATCAAGATTGGAGGTTGACCTGGACATTGGCGAAGGACTCATTTCGAATCGTTTGTCTTGACAGCACTGCTTTTACCTGCGTGCAGAGCCGACTCCCCTATGTTTACAATATCGTGCGAAGGCAGGCAACGCTCAAATGGCGTTCTTCTTCTGCATCAATCTAAGGCTGGGGCTGCCCAATTCCCTGGAGCTTCTGCAAATACTGGAGAACCTCAGCGCTGGCGCTGCCGCCGGGGTTCATCTGCAGATAGCGCTGTAATATCTCCTGCGCTTTTGCCATTGCGCCCATGTGAGCATAAAGCTCTGCCAGATTCAGATAGATGTTGCTGTCGGCCGGTCGGCCGCGCTGTGCGACCAGAAAGAATTGCTCAGCTTCCTGATATTTCCCCTCCTTGGCCAGGATCAGCCCCAGGGCAGAATTGTAAGCGGGATCCTCACTTTTGAGTTCGACCGCGCGCCGGGCAAATCCCTCCGCCTCACCGAGTCGCCCCTGGCTCGAAAGACAGATAGCCACACTATAAGGATAAGCCGCAACGTTGGTGTCAAGCTCTGCCGCCCGGCGCAAATAGATCTCGCCCGTCTTATAGTCATCCTCGAGACAGTAGGTATTGCCCATCACCATGAAGGTCGGCGCATAGGTTGAATCGAGCTCGATCCCTTTCTGGAGGTAGAAACGCGCCTCCGGAATTCGGTCCATCGTCACCAGCAACTGGCCCAGATTGCCATAGAGTCGCCGATGAGGCAGCAGCTTTAGCGATTCGCGCCACATCCGTTCGGCGCGACCGGTATCGCCGATCTGATTGAGATGGTTACCCATCGTCTCAAACCCGATTGCGCCGCGACTGCCATAGAGGGTGAGGATATCGGCCTGGCGCTCGATTGACCGGTCGAAATCGGTATTGACCGTAGCAAAGGTCAGGAAGGCGAAGACGCCGCCAGCCGCCACGATTGTCTTTGCGATCAGAGGTACGCGAATCTTCGCGGCGCTGAGGATTACCAGTGTCGAGATGGTCAGCACCAACCCGACCGAGGAAAACAGATCCCAGTCGGAGGCATATCCCAATTTTGAATCGAGCAGCAACATGAAGGCCGCCGCCCCCGGCAATGCCGCCAGCATCAGTGCCACTTTTCGCTGTCGCCACAATGACTTGCTGAACAAAAGCCAGAGTGTGAGTGGCAGAAGTATCAGTGCCGGTCCGGCAGTCAGCAGCAATTCACTCAAGATATCAATCATATGCTGTTCGGAAAACAGCCAGTAGCTGTCTGCGCCGGGAGTGAGCGCGATCAGGAATCCGGTCAGCCCGAGCGTGCTCAGTTCCGAGAGCCGTGGCACTATCAAGGTCAGGGCTACTGCCAGACCTACAGCTATCAGACCGGCAATCGCCGCCGGTTTTTTTTCGTCGCGCCATTGGTAATGCGCCACCAGCAGCAGCACCGGCGTCAGGTAGAGATTGCCGAAGTGGAAGAGTGCCAACAGCGGAAACAGCAATGCCGGCCAGTACTGGCCGCTCTTCCCGTCGGCCGCCCTGAGACAGACAAGCAAGTAGAAGGTGATGACCGCCGGCAAGAGGCTATAAGTCTCAACATAACCGCAGAAGAGGAGTGAGATACCGCTGCCGAAGAGAAGCAGCATCCCGAAAATCCGCTCGCGCGTCTCCTGAAAAAGATGTTTGACCAGCGCCATGCCGGCGAAATAGAAAAGCGCCCCGGAGATGACAGAGACGGACTCCAGGGCCTCGATGGCATGAAATCGAGCCAGCTTCGCAGTAACTTGATAAGCCAGATAGTTGACAAATACAGCGAGCGGTTCGGTCGGCAATTGCCAGACGCCAAGCTCCAGCTCACGCGCCCGCAAGATGCCATCACCCAGATAGTGGGTCGACATCCGCAGCAGATAGAAAAGCCCGACCAGCGCCAGCGGCACCAGACCATAAGCAAGGAATCCGGTCAACACTCTGCGCTTTCGCCGCCCCGCAGTGAGCGTCAGTGCTCCAAGCGGGAGCACCACTGCTGCCAGCAGTAACGAGACAGAAAGATCGCTGGAGAGATACTTGAGATGATTGATACCCCACCAGCGCTCGCTGCCGGCAGCCAGCCAGAAGAGCGACAGATAGCCCAGCGCCAATCCGGCGACCAGCCAGTCGAGCTTGGCAGTTAGCTTAGACATTAAACAGGAAGTGAATCACATCGCCATCCTTGACGATATAGCTTTTGCCCTCGGAGCGCACCAAGCCCTCCTTCTTGGCCTGCGCCATAGTACCGCAACGTCTCAGGTCGTCGTAGGCCACGACCTCGGCGCGGATAAAACCCCGCTGCAAATCATTGTGAATGACGCCGGCGGCCTCCGGCGCAGAGGCGCCGCGACGCACAGTCCAGGCCCGAGTCTCCTGCTCGGCACTGGTCAGGAATGAATTCAAGCCCAGGAATTCATAGGAGAGCTGGATCATCCGGTCCAGCGCCACACCTTTAAGCCCCATCTCGGCGATAAAAACATTACGATCGGCGTCGTCGAGTTGCGCCAACTCCATCTGCACTTTGCCGCAGATCGAAACCAGCGCGACATCCTTGCCCGCGGCCAGATCGGCATACTCGGCTTCCAGCGCATCCATCCGGGGAATATCATTCTCTCCCACATTGAGCAGCAACAGCACCGGCTTGGCGGAAAGGAAGTGATAGCCGCGCACCGATTTCTCCTGTTCCGGGGTCAGGTCTGCCTCACGCAATGGCCTGTCCTGCTCCAGGAGACTCTTCAGAGTCTCAAGCAACTCCGCCTCGACCCGCACCTTGTCATCCTTGACCAGCTTGGCCT
>JBDRQZ010000135.1:0-2796 GCA_043826025.1 bacterium
TATTCAGGCGGCTCGAAGTTAGAGTAGCCAAGATCTACCACTTCAGACATGATCCGCACGGGATCTTCCACTCGAAGCCTTAAAAGTATCTTGGTTGAAATTCGTATAACGACAGGGCACTAGAGGGGACATCCTCCGGAAGGTATGGTAAAGATGAAGGCAATTGCGATCAAACCGGGAACGACAACGATTCGTCTGGTCGAGCGTGAGGAACCTCAGGTGAGGGCGGACGATGAAATTAAGCTGCGAGTTCTTCAGGTGGGCATCTGCGGCACCGATCGCGAGGAAGCGGCCGGCGGGCGTTGCGCCCCGCCTGATGGTCATGATGAACTTGTGATCGGCCATGAGATGATCGGCCAGGTCGTGGCAGCCGGTGCTGCTGTAACTCAGGTGGAGATTGGCGACTTTGCTGCATTCACCGTCAGGCGCTCTTGCGAGAAGTGCCCTGCCTGTCTGGCGAACCGTTCCGACATGTGCTACTCAGGCGAATATCGTGAACGCGGCATTTGGAAGCGCGACGGCTATCAGACAGAATTCGTGGTGGATCGGGAGGCTTATGTGGTCAAGCTGCCGGAAGAGATCGCCGAGATCGGCGTTTTAACGGAGCCACTGTCGGTTGCCGAGAAAGCGATTGATGAGTCATTGCGGTTACAGCAATCCAGACTCCCTGATGCCTCCATTCCCCTTGACTGGCTCAGTGGCCGCCGATGTCTGGTGGCCGGGCTGGGGCCAATCGGCCTGCTCGCCGCAGTAGCGTTGCGTCTGCGCAATGCGGAAGTTTACGGGCTTGACATTGTCGAGGCAGAATCGGTCCGCGCCCAATGGCTGACGCAGATCGGCGGGAAATACATCGATGGCCGTCAGGTGCCGGCGGACCGGATCGATACGGAGATTGGACCGATGGACTTCATCTTCGAGGCTACCGGCGTGGCCAGCCTGGAATTCAGTCTGCTCGATGCCCTGGCGTTGAATGGAGTCTATGTTCTCACCGGAATTCCGGCAGGAAGTCGCCCGTTGAATATTCCAGGGGCTGAATTAATCCGGCAGCTCGTCCTGAACAACCAGATAATGCTCGGCAGTGTGAATGCATCACGCGAACACTATCGGTTGGCTGTCGAGGACCTCGTCCGGGCAGAACGGCGCTGGGCAGGCCATGTCGCGAAATTGATAACCCACCGGCATGTATATACTGATTTTCTGGCTGGTTTGGAACATCACGGCCAGGATGAGATCAAGGTTATCGTGGACTGGAATACGCCGCCGGGATAAGAGCGTTGGACCTGATTCATAGACAAGGAGACTCAAACGACGAATAAACCGATCTTGCAGGCATTCGGCTCGCCGGGAATTCCACCAAGGTGGACATCCAGCGCTAAGAGCGGAATCGGCGCGGCACTAGGTTCATCCAGCCGTGTGTGGTTCACACTAAGTCACGGGATCTTCAACGAGATCTATTATCCACGCCTTGACCAGGCCTGCATACGCGACATGGGGATGATCGTGACCGATGGTTCAGGTTTCTTTTCCGAAGAAAAGCGCCACACAAAAACGTCGATTGAATATATCGAACCAGGTATTCCTGCTTACCGGCTCATCAATACTTGCAATCAAGGCCACTACCGGATAGAGAAGGAAGTAATCTCAGATCCAGTCCGCGACACAGTGCTGCAGCGCACCACTTTCACGCCGTTGGGCAATACTGCAACGCCATATCGTCTGCACGTTTTGCTGGCCCCTCATCTGGGCAACCACGGCATGGGAAACACCGCCTGGCTGGGTGACTACAAGGGGCGACCGATGCTTTTCGCCGAGCGTGATGGCGTGGCCTTGGCCCTGGCTGCTTCCGTCGACTGGAAAGCTCGCTCAGTTGGCTTTGTTGGTTTCAGCGATGGCTGGCAGGACCTGATCAAGCACAAACGGATGTTGTGGCGATTCGAGCGAGCTGAGCAGGGAAACGTGGCGTTGGTCGGTGAACTGGACTGGCAGGCAGCCGCTGACAATTCATTTGTGATTGCCGTTGCCTTTGGCACCAATGCCGCCGAGGCCGGTCAGCGGGCAGCCGCAAGTCTACTGGACAGTTTCGCTGAGCAAACCGAGCAGTATTTGCAGGGCTGGCGGGAGTTTCACGAGAGTCTGACCAAGATGCCTGACAGAACCTCAGCCACACGCAATCTCGGGAAAATCAGCGCCATGGTGCTGCGGGTACATGAATCGATGCGCTTTCCGGGAGGCATGATTGCGAGCCTTTCGATACCCTGGGGATTCAACAAGGGGGACGATGATCTCGGTGGTTATCATCTGGTCTGGCCCCGCGATCTGGTGGAATCCTCGGGCGGTCTGTTGGCAATCGGGGCGGATGCCGATGCCCGTCGTGTTTTGAAATACCTGATGGCCACCCAGGAGTCCGACGGCCATTGGTCTCAAAACATGTGGTTGGATGGTACTCCTTATTGGTCGGGCACACAGATGGATGAGACGGCATTCCCGATTCTCCTGGTGGATCTGGCCCACCGCGAAGGTGCACTGGAAGCAGACGATCTCCGGCGTTACTGGCCGATGATCAAGCGGGCCGCGCAGTATATCGTCTGCAATGGTCCAGTCACCCAACAGGACCGTTGGGAAGAGGACCCCGGATTCTCACCCTTCACTTTGGCGGTTGAAGTCTCTGCATTACTTGCGGCGGCGGATATCGCTGAAGCGAACGATGAATCGGCAGTCGCTTCCTATCTTCGCGAGACCGCCGATGCGTGGAATTCAAACATTGAACGCTGGACCTATGTCTCAGATACCGAGTTA
>JBDRQZ010000136.1:0-5227 GCA_043826025.1 bacterium
GATCTGTAGGCATCTCGGCGCAAACCGGCCTTGACACAGGTCTGTTCAAGGAATGTCTGCCGATCCCAGCCATAGTCGGTTGCGACTTGAGGTAGCAACAGCCCGCGAAAAGAGCCCTTGGTGATCATCAAACCATCGCGGCCCACCTCGATCTCGTCGAATGACTTGACGACCTCCAGCGGTGTCAGGACCGAGATCTCGATATGGAGTGAATCGAGTTCGCCCGCCTTGACCGGCGAAAAGCGACTATCACGAATTGCCGCACTGACCGCGCAATTGGCGACTGTCTCATAGAGCGGCATCAGCGCCTGCGTGTAGCCGATACAGCCGCGCAGCCGGTCGTTTTTCTCCAAAGTCACAAACGCCGCACCCGGCTCCCGCAATTTCGGCGACGGCGAAAAGTCGGGCAAGCTGCCCTCCGCCAGATAGACCCGAATCGTCTCACGCGCGATTGTCAGTAATTCCTGCTTCTCAGAATCGGTCAACTGATAGGGCTCACTGGCTGATTCGATCGCTTCCGCCTCAGACTCATTCACGCGATAGATCGCCGCTGCCAGGTAGCCCACGACACTGCTCCTGTCGCCGGTGATATCTCCCGAATCGCCATATTTGAGAATTTCCACATGATTAGCGCCATGCGCCAGTGCCGCTTTCAGAACGGCCACCACGACACCACCACCACAAGCCTCCACCTGCTTAGCCAATAGGTCAGATTCGAGTCTGTCGGGATCGAGATCGCGCACGCAGGCGATCCCCAGAGAATCCAGCGGCCAGCCCTCGGCAGCCGGGCGATAATGCTGCCAATCGCTCGAGGCGATCATCACTGTCTGCTCATCGAGCGGTAGCGATGTCAGAGCTTTCGTCAGAGCGTCAATCGACTCCGGGTTCTGATAACCGAGAATCGCCGGGACAATTTCAAAGTCCGGCAGCACTGTTTGCAGGTAGGGCAACTGCACTTCGAGACAATGTTCCTGCGTGTGCGCCTGCGGGATTACCTTGATCATCTTGTCCGAGGTCAGCATCGCCTGGCACAGTTCGTCATTGCAGGCAATATCACCGAGCGGCGTACGCCAAGTCACCTCGGGACCGTAGATTGAGATACCTTCGAAGCCATAGCGATGCGCCGGACCGCAGAGGATGACTTTCTCGATCCCGGAGCCTGCCAGCAGCTTGTAACTATTGGCGGCGATCTGACCGCTGTAGATCAGTCCGGCATGCGGAACAATCAATGCCAGAAGCTGCCCTTCGATCTGAGGAGATTCTGTCACAGCAGCCAGGTGACTCTCCACCAGACTCCGCAACTCGCCAGGATTTGCCGGATAGAAGGTCCCGGCGACCGCCGGCAGGCGAACAGCGGCGTTGCTCGGCTGCAGGAGCGCGATCAAAAGCAGGCATATTGACATTATGAACCGTGACCAATGCATTCTGGGTTGTAGAATAAGCGTGTCGCCGAGTCCCGGTCAAGCCAAAACCGGTTGACAGCGGTGCAGAACAGTCTTGTATTACTGTTAAGGCCTATGTCCAAAGTCGTTGTTGTCAAATGCTGGTCCGGGAAGATGACAGCGTTGCCCGACCGCAAGCATTACCGCCTGCTGTTAGACAGCGCCTTGCAGACTCTTACCGGAGTTGACACGCTTCAAGCTGCGATCCAGATGCTCTTGCCGGGCAAGGTGATCGGCATGAAAGCCAACTGCCTGACGCGCCGGTTGACGAACACGCCGATTCCGCTGACTGAGGCGCTGGGCGATCTCCTGAGCGATTGCGGTTATGCGGAAAACAATCTGCTGGTCTGGGAACGCAGCAACCGTGAGCTCAAGGGTGCCGGGTTCGAGCTGAACGCCTCAAGCTATGGCCGTCGCTGTTTCGGCACCGATACTGCGGCTGTCGGCTACAGTGATGAACACTTCAATTTCGGTGTCGTGAACAGCAGGGTCTCGAAAGTCCTGACCGAGATGGTTGACTGCAATATCAACCTGCCCGCGCTGAAAGACCACTCGATTGCCGGTCTCTCCGGCGCCCTCAAGAACCTCTATGGTGTGATCCACAACCCAAACAAGTATCACGCCAACAACTGCAGTCCCTTCGCCGGGCAGATTCCCGCCCTGGAACCAATCAAGCGCACCAACAGTTTGACCATTCTCGATGCCACCCGCGTGCAGTATGACAAAGGCCCCGGCCTGAGTCCGAACCAACTGGCCTACTATGGCGGCCTGGTCCTCTCGACCGACCCGGTTGCCGTCGACACCATCGGCCTGGAGATCCTGGAGTACTATCGCGAAATCAATGGTCAACCGCCGCTGGCCAAAGTCGGCCGGGAGGTCAAATACCTGAAAGAGGCTGCCAACAATGCCCTTGGCAGCGACACTCTGTCCGAGATTGACCTCGAAGTATTGGTCGTGGAAGCTGACGGCAAATCCTATCCGGGAATGCTGCTCTAATGAAACGTCGAACCTTCTGCAAATGCCTCGGCTGCGGCGCCGCCCTTGCCGCAGCCCCAACGTCGCGGCTGCTGCCGGAATTCCTGGGCGGGCTGCAAAACGCCTACGCTTTTTCGACAACCCGCGAGCTGGCGGAGGTCGAGGCGCGCTTCTATGAAAAACTCCCCGAGGGTGGCATCGAGTGTCGCATCTGCCCCCGCCGCTGCCGCATCACCGATCTGGAGCGTGGCTATTGCGGCACCCGCGAAAATCGCGAGGATACTTATTACACATTGGTCTATGGCCTTCCCTGCTCCCTCAATATCGATCCGATCGAAAAGAAGCCGCTCTTTCACTTTCATCCCGGCACGACTGCGCTCTCGCTCGCAACTGCGGGTTGCAATGTCAACTGCAAGTTCTGCCAGAACTGGGAGATCTCGCAGGTGCGCCCGGAGGAGACCATCAATATCAGTTTGCCGCCAGCGGAGGCGGTCAGGCTCTGCCGCGAGCGGCAGGTGCCAACTATCGCCTACACCTATTCCGAGCCGGTGATCTTCTACGAGTATATGTATGACATCGCTGAGTTGGGGCAGAAGGAAGACATCAAATCGGTGATGATCACCGGCGGCTATATCGAGCCGGAGCCGCTGGCCGTGCTTTTGCCGCAGCTCGATGCCGTCAAAGTCGATCTCAAGGCGATCAGCGAAGCCTACTACCGCGACATTGTCGATGGTGAGCTCAAGCCGGTGCTTGATGCCCTGGTACAGATTCGCAAAGCCGGAGTCTGGCTTGAGATCGTTTATTTGGTCGTGCCGACACTCAACGACAGCGATGCGGAATTCAGGGACCTCGCAATTTGGATAAGGGAAAATCTTGGCTCTGAAGTGCCGCTACATTTCACCCGCTTCCATCCCCAGTATCTGCTCAAGAACCTGCCGCCGACACCGAAGGCAACCTTGGAACGCGCGTATGAGATCGCTAGGTCGGAGGGGCTGGACTATGTCTACCTCGGCAACCTGCCCGGTCACCCGGCGGAGTCGACCTACTGCCCCAAATGCGGCCAGGTAGTGATCGGCCGTCAGGGTTTCACTATTTCGGCGCTAAACCTCAGCGATGGCCATTGCGCCAACTGTAATCACCCGATTCCCGGAATCTTCTAGATGAAACGCTTGGCGTTCCTGCTGGGCTGCTTCTCGGTGGGCGGTCAGGTGCTGCTGCTACGCGAATTGTTGGCGGCCTTCGGCGGCGATGAGCTTCTGCTCGGGACTGCGTTTTGCGGCTGGCTCTCAGCAGTCGCACTCGGCGCCTGGCTGGGGGGACGGGCAGGTTCCAAGACGCGACCGCTGACGCTCTTCATTGGCGGGGCAATAATCCTGCCGATGACTTTGCTCGCAGTACGACTCTCCCCGGCAATCCTGGCAACCATTCCCGGTGAGGCAATCTCTTTCCCGCTCGCTTCGCTAGCTTCGATTCTGCTGATGCTGCCGGTTGCCGCTATTTGTGGCGCACTCTTCCCGGCGATCAGCAACCTTGCGATCGAGAGTCGTGAGGCGATACTCACAGTATACCTCTGGGAAGGCATCGGCGCCTTTGCCGGCGGGCTGCTATCTGCGCTGCTTCTCGGGGGCTTGCTCACCACAATGGCCACGGTGCTGTTGCTGGCTCTGATTACAGTGCTGGCGGCATTGTGGTTCTGTAGAGGTATGCACAAAGTAATTCTTGCGGTCATCGCGTTACTGGCCGGCGCAGCGGCAGTGCTTGCCGCGCCAAAGATCGACCTGACTCTGGCAGCCATCAGATTCTCCGGATATGAGGTTCAAGCGGTCTTTGATACTCGCTACTCCCACCAGGTGATTCTCACGCGCGAGGAGAGCTACTATCTTGTCACCGACAACATTATTGAAAGCAGCTATCCCGATCTGGAGAGCGCTGAAAACCTCCTGTTGCCGGGACTGCTTTACTACCCCGAAGCGAGAGAAGTACTCCTTCTGGGCGGCGCCGAACTCGCGCTGATGCCGTTGTTGGACAGTTTCCCAAGCCTTCGGACCACTCAGGTCGATCCCCGCGCGAATCTGATGAGGCATCTTGAGACGCTGAGCGGTGGACGAAAAGTCACGCAAATCACTGCCGATCCGCTGGATTTCGTTCGGAACAACACAGATGCCTTTGACCTGATTCTGCTCAACCCCGGCGCGCCGGATAACCTCCGTCAGGCGCGGCTGCTCGATCCCTCTTTCCTGGCGAGACTGGCAGCCCGGCTGACGTCGCATGGCATTCTCCAACTGCAACTTCCCTATGACAGCGAGCGCTATGTCTCGCCCACCACGCAACCACCACTTGTCGCTGTCGCTGATGCTCTGAGGAGCGTTTTTCCGCAAGTGACAGTGTGGCCCGGCGCAACAACCACGTTTTTCGCTGCCAGAGAGAACGCTCTGAATCTCCCGGTTGACTCTCTATTGCACAATCTGTCGGCCCTGCCATACGCACCGGTTTATCTGACTGAATCACGTCTCCGCGACCGTCTCGAGCCAATGCGGCGCGAGCGGCTGGCGTCGGTTCTGCAACAGATTGTAACGCCGTACAGCCTCGACCGGCCGCTTCTGCCACACTATCAACTGGCACAACGGGCGGAAGCGGGCTTCGTCGAGCAGACACTTGTGCGCCTGGTAACCACGCAACGAATGTGGCTTCTGCCGTTGGGCGTTTTACTGCTGCTCTTCTGGTTCAGGTCAACCAACCCAAAGCAACCCTGGCGTTATTCGACCTGGCTTTTCTGGCTCTGCGGCTTTGTCTCACTCAGTCTGGAATTG
>JBDRQZ010000137.1:0-2787 GCA_043826025.1 bacterium
CCGACCTGCGCTGTTCGCGGCTGTTGCCCGGTCGCATTATGGTTGGCGATTTCGAAATCCAACCCGGCGAGTATGACCTGACGGTGCAGTACCTCAACGATGTCGGCGAAGTCATCCAGGAGGATCACCACCCCGACTTCAAAGTCGCCCCGCGCGGCTTCAACCTCGCCCAGACGTTTTCGCTACGCTAAGGGACGGGCAGATCCCGTGTCAAGCACGGGACAAGCGTGGACATCTGCCGCGCACATATTAGGTCAGGTCCTCTTGGAGCCTGCCGGCGCCCACTACCCTTTGCACCACTCAATCACATTGTAGGCAAGTAATCCAGCCGCATACACACCATAAAGAGACATAAAGATGATTGGCAGCCAGGACTCTCGTGCGGAAAAGCAAGTCTTCTTGTCGCCAAAGAGGCTCTCGTTCTTGCCCTCCTTGGTGAATAGCCGGTAACAACCAGCTAGGTTGGTCTCCAGTTCAACGATCTGCAGGTAGCGCCAATCGATGAACTCTCGAAATCTCCTGATGATCCGCAACCAGGTAAATGAAGCGATGAACCCACTGATGAACAGGGGGAACGATGCGACCAAGAGGAGCCACCCCTCGAATTTACCCTCCTTGATAAGAAAACCGAGCACCACGAAGATCGCCGTATTCACACTCAGGTAAGTCCTTGTCGCGGACTGCCGCCGTTCAGACATCTTCTGAGTGTTCTCAACAATGAGCTTGTATTCTTCGAACTTCAGGGTATCGCAATCCTTGTCGGGTTGCTCGGATTGCTCGCTGCTGGGCTGTGCCGCCTTGTCTCCCATATTTTGTGTTCTCCTGTGAAGAGGTTATCCAAAGCAAGCTACAAGTCAAGGGCGGTGTTGTCAAGTGTGAGCAAATGATGTAGGTCAGGCTCTCTCGGAGCCTGACGGCGTGTGCGCTCCGACAAAGGTGTCAAGCTCAGAGAGAACTTGACCTACGTCCATGTCGCCCTGGCGCAGGCCAGGGCCCATGAATGTCGAGCGCAGGCGTGGACTGCTATTGTCAGCCTAGCAACTCGTGGGGCGCGTTGCGCAGGTAAGATGGAGAGAGCCATGAAACCCGTGGCAGAGCCCCAGGCCACTCATCCTTGCCAGTATTGGGCCTTCTTGACAAGTTGTCTGAACCGACGTTGAGGGTCCTAACGAATTCGACAGTGCTGGGTCCCGGCCTTACGCCGGGACGACACGTGTGGGCGCGCGAGTCCCGCGGCTATCTGCGTCGGCGGTGGGGGCCGCTTTTGGGTCGGGGGGTGTGGCTACGTTGACGTTGCTGTTGCTGAGGTGGTTCGACCTCAGGCTGCGGTGGTGGAGCGTGCAGTGTCTGGCGATAGAGCTCTTCGAGCAGCATCGCCACCAACGGGCGCGACTCATCATGCTCGGCCAGTTGTTGTGCCAGCGGCAGGAAGCGCTGCATCCGTTCCTGCTGGACACCATCGAGATCGCGGAGCTTGCTTTCGAGAATGTTGATTAGCCGTTGCGCGGCAATCGTGGAGACATCCTCATCGGTCGGGGTCTGGCGCTCGACCATCTCGATATTAAACCGCTTGGCGATCCGCTTCAATTCCAACTGCTCGATATTCGAGACCAGAGTGATCGCGACACCGGCGGCGCCGGCACGCCCGGTGCGTCCCGCGCGATGCACATAGAGCTCCGGGTCCTCGGGCGGTTCATACTGGATCACATGCGACAGCGCGCTGATGTCGATGCCGCGCGCGGCCACATCGGTCGCCACCAAAAAGCGCAACTGCTTTTCCTTGATTCGATTCATTACCCGCTGACGGGCATTCTGCGTGAGGTCGGCCGACAACAGGTCGGCGTCATAACCGAAGCGTTTCAGCACCTCGGCGACGTACCCCACACTAGCTTTGGTGTTACAGAAAATGAGTGCCGAATCGGGATTCTCAATTTCGATAATTCGCACCAGGCAACGATCTTTTTCCATCGCCGGTACGAAATAGAAAGCATGTTCAGTCTGCGCGACATGAATCTGGTTTTGACTGAGGCTGAGGAACTCCGGCGTTTCCAGGAAGAGCCGCGCCAGATTGAAGACGTTTTCCGGATAGGTGGCCGAGAACATGTAAGCGTTGGCTAGACTATTCGGCAGGTAACGCTTTACCTCCCTCATGTCGGGATAGAACCCCATTGACAGCAGCCGGTCGGCTTCATCGAAGATCAAGACCTGCAGTCGGTCAAGCTTAAGCGTGCCCCGCATCAGGTGATCGAGGATGCGCCCCGGCGTCCCGATGACGATCTGCACACCCTTCTTGAAAGCTTCCAACTGCGGCACGTAGCCGACCCCGCCATACACCGCGATCGTCCGGAGCCCACTGGGAGCGCACATCTCTTCGGCATCTTTGGTCACCTGCACCGCCAGTTCACGGGTCGGCACCAGCACCAGCGCCTGGCAGGCGAATAGATCGCTACGCAGTCGGTCGAGCAGGGGCAGCACATACGCGCCGGTTTTGCCCGAACCAGTGCGCGATTGGACCATCAGATCGCGTTTGTTCAGAACATAGGGGATTGCGTGTGACTGCACCGGGGTCAATTCCTTCCAGCCCTGGTGCGCTACCGATTGTCGCATCAGTTCCGACAAATCAGCCAGCTTGACCGCGGGCAGCGCGATCTCCGGTTCGATCACCGATTCATCGTGATTTTCGTTCGTCTCTCTTCTTACGTCAACCATAGCCCTGTCCAACTCAGTTTTAATTCCTGCCACAAGGGGCAATTATAACAGAATCAAACCGCTCCGTACAGGGAAATA
>JBDRQZ010000138.1:0-8364 GCA_043826025.1 bacterium
ATAGATTTCGTTCGTGTCCAGACCCTCAGGTTCAAGAAAAAGCTGATGGCGCGGCTTTTCGGCGAAGCGGTGGACTTTGTCCTCAATCGAAGGACAATAGCGGGGGCCGATCCCTTCGATATTGCCGGAGAACATCGCCGAGCGCTGCAAGTTGGCGCGGATCAGCTCATGAGTCGCCGACTGAGTATAGGTGATATAGCAGACAGCTCTGTTCTGCGGGGCAGATTTCGTCCGCAGCGAGAAGGGCTTGATCTGTTCATCGCCCGGTTGTTCTTCCAAGGCACCAAAGTCTATTGTCGAACCATCGAGTCGCGGTGGGGTCCCGGTCTTGAGTCGGCCGGTCTCGAAGCCATAATCCTGAAGCGATTCGCTCAGCAGCAGGGCCGGATCTTCATTAATCCTACCGGCAGCTATCTGCTTGTTACCAATATGAATCAGGCCATTGAGAAACGTTCCCGCCGCGAGGATGCAAGCATCGGCAGAGAGCATCTCCCCACTTCGCAGCCGCACCGCGCGGAATCTGCCCTGCTCGGCGACTACGCCGACCACCATTCCTGCGACCAAAGTCAGATTCTCAATCTCGGCGACCGCAGCGCCGGCATGTTCGCGGTAGAGCTTGCGATCGGTTTGCGCCCGCGAGGACCAGACTGCCGGGCCTTTGCTGCGATTCAGCACCCGGAAATGAATCCCGGCGCGGTCGGTCAGCAGCCCAATCAGTCCGCCAAGCGCATCGATTTCGCGCACCAGTTGGCCTTTGCCGACCCCGCCGACAGCAGGATTGCAGGACATCTCACCGATTCGCTTGAGATCGCCGCTGATTAATGCGGTAGCCAGCCCCATCCGGGCGCAGGCTGCCGCTGCCTCGATTCCGGCATGTCCGCCGCCGATGACTATGATCTGGAAGTCTCTCATACTTTGTTTCTACGCAGCCTGACTGTCAGGGCGCTACTAGATAAACAGATGTTTCACGTGAAACAATGACTATTTGCCGATGCAGAAACGGCTGAAAATCTCGGCTAGAGTTTCCTCGCTGCTGATTTTCCCCAGCAATTCTTCGAGCAATTCCACCGTCTGACGCAAATCGAAAGCGAGGAATTCGTACGAGACATTCTCTGCAAGTCTGCTCCGGACCTCAGCGAGAATTTCGGCGGCATGATTGCAGGCGCGGAAGTGGCGCTCATTGGTGAGAACATTCAGATCGGAGCCGGGCAGCAGCGATTCAGAAATCTCTTTAGCCAGCGCTGCCAGCATTTCGTCGATACCAAGAAGCTGCCTGGCCGAAACAAAATGAGCTTCCTTCGCCGCATAAAGCTCCTGGACCTCTTCCAGCTCCGACTCACTCAACAAGTCGATCTTATTGAATACCAGAATCAACTCATGCTCCGCAAATTGCTCCAGCGCCGCAGCCACCTCCATCTGACCCAGCTCCTGTTTGTCACCGACCTGGTTAGTGACATCAAAGAGCGCCAGCAGCAGGGTGGCGCCGGCGATCTCGCGCTGCGAGTGCTCGATACCTTTCGACTCGATCAAGTCCTGAGATTCCCGCAATCCGGCGGTGTCACTGAACCGCACCGAGACTCCCGCCAGCTCAACCGATTCTGCTATCGTATCTCGGGTGGTTCCCGGAATCTCGGTGACAATCGAGCGCTCCTCGGCCAGAATCGCATTGAACAGCGAAGACTTTCCGGCATTGGGCGGGCCGATGATCGGGATCTGGAAGCCATCTTTGAGTAACCGCCCGCGACGGTAGCTACCTGCCAACCTGCTCAGCTTTTCCTGGGCGCTCACGATCCTGCGACGAATATCGGCCTTCTCCGTCGGCGGGATATCTTCCTCCGGAAAATCTGTATAGGCTGTGAAGAGGGTAGTTATCTCCAAGAGATCGGCGCGGACATTATTCAGGTACTCCGATAGTTTGCCGGAGAGTTGATAGTAGGCATTTCGCTGGGCGGCCTCACCAGCGGCAGCCACCAGATCGGCCACCGCTTCGGCCTGCACCAAATCGATCCGGCCCGACTCGAAAGCACGCAGAGTGAACTCGCCCGGCTGCGCCTGCCGCGCGCCGAAGTCGATTGCCAACTCGACTATACGTCTGAGCAGCAGGGGGTTGCCATGCGCGGAGATCTCGACGACATCCTCGCCGGTGTAGCTGCGGGGTGATTTGAAGATGCTGAGCACAACCTCATCGAGCAACTCGCCGGAACCGCCCGCGATATGGCAGAAGTGCAGCGTATGCGAATCAACCTGTGAGATATCGAGTGGCTCGCGCACCAGTCGCGCCGCAATTGTAAACGCCTGTTTGCCGGAGATTCTGATTACACCGATCCCCCCGACACCGGGGGGCGTGCTGATTGCGACAATAGCATCGTCGCTATCTGGCAGGTTCATCTTCCTTCAACAACAGCTGTTTGCTTCTGCTGCGGCCGTTTGATCGTCAAAGTCTCGATAATCGACAGCACTGAGAATGAGGTCCAGTAGAGTACCAGTCCGACCGCCAGGCTCTTGAACATAAAGAAGAAGAGAATCGGCATCAGATAGACCATCATCTTGTGCTTCGGGTCGGTCATCGAGATTTTCTGCTGGAAGAACATCGCAGCCGCCATAATTATCGGCATGATGTAGAGCCCGGTGCTGTCTGGCTGCGACAGATCGGGCCAAAGGGGCAGGAAGTAGGCCTGCCGGAACTCGAAAGTTACCCGGAAGACCTGATAAAGTCCGAAGAAAAATGGCATCTGCGGCAACATATAGAGGCAGCTTCCCAGCGGATTGACCCCCTCTTCCTTATAGAGCTTCATCACCGCCTGATTCATCTTCTGCGGATTGTCTTTGAACTTGGCCTTAAGCTCCTCCATCTGCGGTTGCAGACGCTGCATTGCTCTAATAGAGTTAAGCTGTTTCTTGGAAAGAGGATAGGTGAATACTTTAAGCAGCAGAGCCACCAGGAAAATCACGACGCCATAATTGGGGATATACTTGTGCAGGAAATATACTACCCAGTAAACGGCGTATGAGAAAGGCTGAATAATCTTCCAGCCCCAGTCAATGAAGTTCTCCAGGTTGACATTGTAGCCATTGAGGATCTGGTAGTCGAGCGGCCCGGCGTAGATCCGGAAGTTGTCTTCGAGATGCGTTTTCCCGCCAACAGGCATCACCAGCCCGGCTGAGATCTCCCGCGCCTTGTGTTTGCTAGCAGAGTCGGTGACCTGCCACTCGCGACCCTCGAAATAAGCGCCGGACCCCAGCGAGCCTTGCGGAATCAGGGCGTAGCCAAAGTATTTGGTGCGAGAACCTGCCCATTCGGCATTGCCGCTCTCCGATTCGCGCAGCAGGCCATCTTCGAAGCTATCGAACTTGAAAGTCTCGCCCGAGACCAGCGCGCCACCTTTGTAGCTGTCATAGTCGTCACTCAGGTTATGTTCACTGGGGGGCAGGCCGGGCAGCCAGGTGAGCACGTACTCCTTGACAATGCCGCTCCTGGCCAGATCCTCGATAGTGACCTTGACATCATAGTGGAACTGTTCGGCGTAGAAAGTGAATTGCTTGCTGATCGCGCTGCCAGATGGCAGATAGCCGCTGAAGGTGATACTACCCTCGCTGCCACTTCCGGTGAGGAAGAGATTGTCCCCATCGGTCTGATACAACACCTGCTGATCGCTGAAGTCATTAGCTTTCGAGGTCAACGCTGGGGTAGCGATCTGGTTGCCATCGGGGATCAGATAAACAAAACCACTGTCGGCATCGGTATAACCCTTGAGATAGAGCGTCACCAGCCCGCCACCCTTGTTAGAGAGCTGGGCGTAATATTGCTCGGTCTCGACAGTCAGCAACTGCTCCGGAATCGTATCGAGCGTGGCGGTAATGGTGTCGGCAAACGGCGCAGTTTCAGCCGGTGGTGGAGTGGAGACCGGCTTGGTCTGGGTGGTCGCTGGCTCAGTGGCTACCACGGCAGCGGTATCGGCGCCCGCGGTTGCAGTTTCCTTCGGTGGTTGCGGCTGCAAGAGAGTCTGCCAGAGGATAAAAATGACGAAGATCAGAACGAAGGCCAGAATCGTACGTTTGTCGAACATTACAACTTACTCCACCGGATCATAACCACCGGGATGGCCGGGATGGCAGCGCAGCAGGCGCTTGACTGTCATGCTCACTCCCTTGAGCAGGCCATATTTCTCCAGGGCTTCAACCGAATATTGTGAACAAGAGGGATAAAAGCGACAATAGGCGGGGATCATCGGCGAGAGCACCATCTGATAGGATCGCACGATAAACGCCAGCAGGTACCCAGCCAGTTTATTCATCCGCAAAGAGAGCCTCGATTTCTGCGCCGATCTGTGCGAAACTCAACTCGGCGCTGCCGGGTCGGGCTTTAATTACGATCGCGGAGTTTTCGGGCCACAACTCCTTATGGGTGCGCAGAAACTCTCGCAGCCGCCGCTTAAGTCGGTTCCGCGCCGGCGAGTTGCCGATCCGTTTCGCAATCCGAAAGCAGACCTGGCTGGGACCGGCACCCAGACTCAGACGATAACAGACGAAAGCGGCTGATTCGTGCCTTTTGCCATAGCGCAGGGCGCGCCGAATCAGCCGATCTTCCCGCAGCCGTAATTGCCGCGGGAAGCCGTTATTTCTCGTCTGAGACTGTAAGCCGTTTGCGTCCACGCCGCCGCCGCCGCGCTAGTACTCTGCGGCCTGCTTTGGTTGACATTCGCGCGCGGAACCCATGATCATTTCTCCGCTTGCGCCTGGACGGCTGAAAGGTTCTTTTCATAACACACCTACCAGAGTCAAAACTAAACCGAGTAGATTATACGTATCCGAGCGAGAAGTCAAGGAAATTAATGGGGCCAATGTGAGCGGGGTCGGGGGAGCAGTATCCCCTTTTGCCAGATTGTGTCCGCAACTGTCGCGAAACTTTCCTGCTATCGCGCCTGCACTTGCCACCCGCCTCCTTACGATTTCGAGAACAAGATGACCGAACGACAGCAAATCCAAGGTCAGGGGAGCCCTGAAAGCGCCAGTAATCAACTAACAAATGCTACAGTCCCGTATGAATAGACTAATGTCGTTATAATGGATCGTCTTAGTAGCTATCGTGGTGCCCTTCCTGGCGACCACAGCAATACACTATTTAAGCCGAACAGGAGAGACAGTGACCAATTCCCCAGCATGTGACAGGCCGGCTCGACGAAGAAGCATTTTCATCTTAACCGCAGTATTTCTATTAGCGATTTGCTTTGCCGAAGGCAGTCCGTCCGCGATTCCGGAGGCACAGGCAACTGAAGCTTCGAACCGACTCTGCAATCTAACGCCACCTATCAGCGTCTCCTTTATTCTGAATGGAGATCCTGGCCCTGAAGGGGATTCGGTCTTGGTAACCCTTAGCGTCACGCCGAGAGATACATATCATGATGTCCGACTGTGGCTGACTACTGAGGGAGGAATCAACATCGTTGGACCCGTTGAGATTGACTACGACAGCCTTACCGTCGGTGTGGAAGAGACGATGCAGGCGACAGTTATCCTTACAAGTTCCGGTCGTGCCATCCTCAGGGGAGGCGTTAGCTCAGTAAGCGAGGGCGATAGCACCGAGATCATAAATTCCAGATTCCTTTATTTCATAGTCGAATCGACTACTACAAGCTGGTCGGGCGGCAGTTTCTATGGCGCGGCAGTTGACAGCCTCGATTTTCTTCTTGATACGAGCGCAATCGATTCTGCCGCATATTTGGAGGGGCTGAGGGATCTCAGAACTGCAGACGCAGAGACCACCTTTGAGAGCGAGGCCAAAACTCAGGATTCCAATTCATCGGCTCCTGCTGACTTTATCACGGTCTCTGGGACAATACTGTGGACCGACATAATCGGCGGTACTCACCCGGTGAGGTTTTCACCGGTCGATGTCATAGATGAAGACGTCGCCTTCGATGATGTTTTGGCTACGGTCACGACCAATGAAAACGGTTTCTTTTCTGCCACCGTAGAGACGCAAGTGGCTGACGAGCTGGATATCTTTGTTAGAATCTGGGCTCGATCCGACGGCTTCTACATAGCTCCTCCCGACGAGAGGAATATTCCTGCATCCGACAATGATGTTACCTACGCTGCAGAGACGGCAACCCAGTCTAACGTGACTGCAGGCATAGTCATAAACGCCACCATCGGAAATACCAGTGTTCCCGGCAGTGCATTTTGTGTGCTCGACGGCCTGGTTATGGGCAGCTTGTACCTTGAGAGCTTAACTGGCTCTGGGCTTAGCCTAATTCCCGTCGAATTCCCTGACACAGGACAAGTGTCGTATTATTCTGAGAATCCCGACAACCATCTGACCTATTTGCTGGGCCCCCGTTTTGATTGGGATGTACTTCACCATGAATTCGGCCACTACGTTGCCTATGCCTACGGGATTGAGAATAGCCCCGGCGGCTTTCACAGCCTTTGGCAAAACCTGGGCGAAAATCACGGCAAAGATGCGGGCATTCGACTGGCGTGGGGTGAGGGCTGGCCCACCTACTTCGGCACTGTTCTTCAGAGAGAATCGAGCAGTCCGTCGGGCATACCTACTGTCGGCGATACTCGTTACGAGGGAGCTCAAACAGGGGCCAGGTTTTACGATCTTGAATCTGACGCCTGGTCTGATGGCGTGATAATGTCCAAGGGTGAAGATAATGAGCTCGCGGTTCAGCGAATTTTGTGGGATTTGTATGACAGCAATGACGATATTGGAGATTCAGTAACACTTGGCGATGTGGCGATGTGGAATATAATGGTCGGAGCAAATCCGACGACACTGTCAGACGCCTGGAATGCCTTGACATATGGTCAGGACCGCAAGACCATCACTACCTACGGAAAGATATTCGCCTACCATAATGTGGCGCCCGATCCGACTCAACCAGCGGATGAACTCCAGCTAGCGCCCGGCGACACACCACCGACCTTCAAGTGGGATCCGAACGGCGCTGGTCCGAGCAACCGGTTGAACAAGTTTCAGGTCCGCTTCTGGGATGACGACCTGAGCCTGGTGCTTTTGGACTCGCCAGAATTGAGCGTGCCGGAATTCACTCCATCACAGCAGTTCATTGAGTACCTCTTCGCAAATCGTTCAACCGTGAGGTGGTTTGTCAAGGGATGGAATACCAACTCTCCCGAGACGGGTACGTACTTTAGTCCGTCGCGGTCATTGATTTATGGAGTCGATGTTGCCTTTATCATAGATGACACGGGCAGTATGGACGAGGAGATAGTAGGTGTCCGCGATGCGCTCCTCAATCACCTGGGAACCTATGGGGATGATTCTACCAGAGTATTTCAGTTGACAACCTTCAAGGATTATGTCTTCGAGAGAAACCCGACCGATCTGACGACCGTGCAGGGCCAGGTAGCGAATCTGGTTGCGGAGGGTGGATTTGATTGTCCTGAATCTTCTGTCGATGCGATTCTCCAGGTGCAGGATGGCATCAAGGACAATACGGGGCGTGTATTCTTCGCCACCGACGCCGACCCCCATCCCGGATCAGATCTGCCCGCGGCGATCGCGGCGTTACGTTCACGCGGGATTCGTTTCGATGCGCTTGTCTCGGGAAGCTGCGAAGAATTTGAGTCGCCAACATACACCGGGGTGTCCGACAACGAAACTGCAGCGAATGCAAAACCAGTGGCTAAGCCGCTACTCGCGGGTGTTGTGGAGTCCAGCAAACTCGATCTGACACCACTGCCCCTCGGCAACAATGACTTTATCGAAGTAGCACTGCCGTTCGCCTTTCCGTTCCGCGGGGAACTCTATACTTCCGCATTCATCTCGGCAAACGGTCACTTAACGTTCGAGGAAGGGGATTCAATTGCATTTGCCGATGAAGAAAGATTCCATACCGGTCCGCCACGAATCGCTGGTTTGTGGACGGAACTGAGACCAGACAACGGCGGACAAGTTTCTGCCGGAGCAGTTGGCGGCGAATTTCATGTCGTCTACGATAGTATTCCTATTTTCTTCTCCTCGTTTAGGGCGACCTTCACAATCATCCTAAGAGACGACGGCTCATTTTCAGTCGCTTATACCAGTATCAATCCTCCACCGATCGATATGCTCTGTGGAGTAACGCCGGGATTTCTTCAGGATTCTATTACCACTGAGATCGATCTGTCGGCGACGGCCGAGCCAATCGATGGTCCGCAGTTTGGAACTGCATTTGAGCTCTTCGAGGATGAAGACTTTGACCTAAACGGAGTTCAGTTGGACTTCGCGCCGGTCACCTACATTCCCGCGCCACTGCCGGTAGAGTATAGTGCCTATGCGGCTTTTTCGCTCCTCGCGAGGGAGACGGGCGGTATCTTTGCCTTCATCCCCGAGGTCAATGATGGCACTCCTGAATC
>JBDRQZ010000139.1:0-2344 GCA_043826025.1 bacterium
AGCTATTGATTCCGCAAATAAACTTCTATAAGATACAGACTACTTTTCTGGGTGGCGACACCTGGGCGGCGGAGCGGATACTCGACCTCGCGGAGCTAAGAACCCGTGAGGTCTATTTCGCTGACAATTTCTTCGTGCTCCCCGAGGATCGCGATTACAACTATTTCTATAATGAATAACATGATCGTTTCGGCCATCCTCCCGATGAGGTCGCCGCGCGAGGCTACGATGCCGCCCGACAGCTGATTCAGGCGCTGACTACCGCCGGGCCGGAGCCGGGAAAAGTCCAAAGCTATCTGGAAAGCGCGGTTCTGGAGGGTGCCGTAGCCGGCAGAATCGAAATCGGGCCCGACCGTGAGAATGTCGCCGTGCACATCTACCGGGCGCTGGCCGGCGAAGTACAGCGAGTTAAGTAATGAATGACTCCCTCCAACGGAAATATGAGGCGCTCCAACAAAGTCTGCGCGAGTGCCGGAAAGTCCTGGTGGCTCTCTCCGGCGGACTCGACTCCTCCTTCCTGCTGTACGCGGCGCTGGACACCCTCGGCCCCGAAAACACTTATGCCGCAATCGGCGATTCGGCCTCTCTGGCGCGCGCCGAGCTGGACGCCGCCAAAAATTTCTGCACCACAGTGGGACTGCCGGAACAACATCTGATTCTGGCGACCACCGCGGAGTTGGACAATCCCGCATACCGCCGCAATGCCGGCGACCGTTGTTTCTTCTGCAAGCAGGAGCTGTATGGCAAGCTGCGGCAAATCGCCGCGGAACTGGGCGAGGTTGTCATCTGTGACGGCGCCAATGCCTCTGATGTCGGCGATCACCGACCCGGCATGCGGGCCGCCAGAGAAGCTGAAGTGCGCTCACCGCTGCTGGAGGCCGAACTTGACAAGGATCAGATTCGCGAATTGGCAAAGGATCGAAATCTGAAGGTCTGGGATAAACCGCAGTCGGCCTGCCTGGCCTCACGTATTCCCTACAACTCGGAGGTTACGTCCGAGAAATTGAGCCAGGTTGAGCGGGCGGAGGCTTATCTGCGAACGCTTGGGTTCACTCAACTGAGAGTGCGGCATCACGACAAGTTGGCACGGATCGAGTTGCCTGCCGCCGATCTCAGTCGGCTCGTCGCGAACGGGCTGCGAGAGCAGGTGGCGGCGCGTTTTCGTGAGCTGGGATTCCTGTTTACAACTCTGGACCTGGCGGGGTTTCGCTCCGGCAGTATGAATGTTATGTTGAAAGGTGAGCAAGATGAGTAAGAGTCGCGGCTATGCGATGAAGATGGTGGTCGATGGCAAGGAGCGCGAGATCTCGTTCGAGGAATTGACGTTGTCCAACAAACTCTCCCATGACGCGCTGATCAGCCTGCTGATTAAAAAGCAACTGATCGAGCCGCAGGAAATGCTGGATGAAATCGCCCTGGTCAAAAAAGAACGCTTCCGCAGCGAGGCCGATCTCAAAGGTTAGACAAACGCATGCGCGAAAAGCCAACAGCCGAAGAACAGACCACGACGACAGACAATCCCGCCCTCCTGCAGTGGACCTGTCATCCGGTCAAGCACAAACCGATCTTGCTCACAGTCTTTGTGGTGCTCTTTCTGACGCTGCTGGTGGCGCTCACCTATCACTGGACTGAATCGGGACTGTTTACACTGGTGGTGGCGCTCGTGCTGTGGGGTTCGTTGTCGCAGTATTTTCTGCCGGTGAGCTTCAGTTTCAACGAGCTTGATGTCTCTGTCAAGTATACTACTCACAAAATCACCAAGGGCTGGAATCTCTTTCGCTCCTACTATGTCGATAAGAATGGGGTGTTGCTGTCCCCCTTCGTGCGACCGTCGCGGCTGGAGAACTTCCGTGGTCTCTACATACGTTTCTCCGGCAACAAAAATGAGGTGCTGGCCATCGTCAAAGACAAGATCAGGATCGTTGAAGATGAGGTCTAGCTGATGGCATTCCCCGGACACCTGCCGCTGCGCAATTCGGACTCCGACTCGGATAAGGATAAGTCACAACTGAGCGAGCATGAGAGCGAACTGCTCGATAAGGTTGCCCGCAAGGTGGTGCACTGGAAAATGTCGGTCCCGGCGATTATCGCCTTGGAGTCGGTCAAACCGCTGAACTACATCGGTTCGCAGGCAATGGTCTTTTTCGAGCCGATTGTGCAGGCGGTCTTCAACTTCAAGGAGTATGACTCTTTCCGCATGATGATGGAACGGCGCGAGACGATTGAGATACTGCTGCAGCGGATCGAGCACTTCGATGCCTTCGCGGTGCGCAAAGAGAAGCTCTTCAAGAAGCTACGCAAGGAGTACCTCAAGCAACAGAGTTTTGGCTATCGGCTGAAGTCG
>JBDRQZ010000140.1:0-2897 GCA_043826025.1 bacterium
AGACCGAGCAAGTGCAGATATGATTCGCCGTCGCTATTGTACGGCACTTCGCTGTCGTCGATGTCGTCAACATTAGTCGCCTGACCCTTGTAGATTTTCACTTCGAGGTTGTCGGGATCGGTGATCTGTCCGCCGAGCGAGTAGACATTGCGCCAGACGTAATTCCAAGTCACGTAACTCGTGTCCGGTTGATCGTGTTTGATCAGTTTAACGAACCGGAAGCTGTTCCCTAAGGAATCCGTGACTCCGACTTCATCGCCGATTTTGATAATCGAATCGACCGAAGGTCGAAAGGCCTCCATGTAAACGCCAAAGTAGTTGTTGCTGGTGTTACTGATCGTCGGCCGATCAATAATGATGTAATGCTCGGTTGGGTGGAAAATATAGGAAACATCGGAAGTGCTGCGCTGCTGTTTGTATTCATCTTCCGGCAGGCAAAGCCGCGATACCGCTTCTTTGGGAAAAGCATCGCGCTGGTTGGGATTTACATAGAGGCTGCAACGGTAGGCTATGGCTTCATCCTTAAAAGGCAAATAGAGCACAACCTTGGTGATGCTGTCGCCCGGCAACAGATCGTCGAGTCCCAGGTTCTGCATCTCCGGTACACTGAGCCCGGTGATGCGCAGATCGAAGAAGCGGTTGTCCAGAATTTGATAGTCGCGAATTACGCGCTGCGTCGACTCGGCGCCGGCGGAAAAAGTGGCGGCCTCATTCGAGGATTTTTCCTGCGAGGCGATCGCGGTCAGACTGAGCGCGCCGACCTGGGCATTGGCTTTGACACCGAAAAGTCCCTGAATGCTTTGCGAATAACCGGTGAAACGAGTCGAGGGCAGCGCCAGGTTGGTGTTGCCGAGTTCGATATTCTGAACGATGTCATCCTCGTCGCCCTTGTAACGCAGGAGGATTTTGTTGGCCAGGCTCTGCTGACGCTTCGAGTCCTGATTGACATCGACCGTGATCTTTGAACCGATATTGCCCTTGATGGTGAAACTGGCGACCTGCTCCATGTTGAGCGCCGGAAATTTGCTCTGTTTCGAAGTAGCCACCGACACCTGGTCGGTCCATTGGCTCTTGCCGGAGATCGTGATCTTACGGTAACCATTGACCTGCAGCCCGGCGCCGCCCTCACCAATAATCGAGCGCACCAAACGGGGCTGACTGCGCCAGGGAATTTCGAATTGCAGCAAACCGCCGCTGCGTTGCGCTTCCGGCTTCGCCAGCGACCTCTTGATCGCATCGTGCCACAAGTCCTCGAAGTTGCGCTCCATCACCAGTCCCTGATAAGCTCTCGCCGGCGCCGTCACCGGGATCAGGATGTCGTCGTAATTGCCATAGTAAGCGCGCACGACCATCAGGTCATTCTTGTCATTGTAGTTTGCGACAACCTGGGGGCTCAGATTGGATTGAAAGAGCGGGAGCGGCTTCTCCGAGATCGATAAGGGTGGTCCGGGGGTCGGTTCCAGAAATAACGAAAGCCGCGTCCGGGGCATCTCCATTTGCATCTGCACTCCCGGGGCGGCAACAGGTTGGTCAACCGGCACCAACAACGGCAGGATGACCAATAGAACTGATAAGCAGCGTTTGTAGTCTCTAAGAGCCACGCTTCCAGAATTCCTTAGGCGTAATAGTCATTCAATAACATCTACTCGATAATAGCCTCCTTCAACTAAAGTCGCCCAACAAAACGACTTCCTCAACCAAATCTATGCCAAAGCTTTGCTTCACTTTCTCTTTCAACTGCACCGACAACTCCCTGATTTCAGACGCCTGAGCGCCGCCCTTGTTTATCAGCACATTAGCATGGCCGGGATAAACGCCCGCCTTGCCGCAACTCATCTGCTTGGCGCCGACCTGATCCAGCAAATAGCCCGCTGCCAGTTTGCCATGCGGCGCGTCGGCTTTCTCGATGTTCTTGAAGAAACAACCGGCCGAGATCGATTCCTGCGGCAACTTGGTCCAGCGCTCCACCAATATCGCTTCCACCTTCTGCTTCAATTCATCGGCGTTTCCACGTTTCAGCTTGAACCGAGCCGACAGGATGACCGCACCGGAGTTCTTGAGATTACTGTGACGATAACGGAAATCCAGAGCCCCATTTGGGCGACTGACCATGCCCTCGTTGGGATCATAAAGATCGACCTCGAGGAGCGTATCGGCAATCGACTGCCCATAGGCGCCGGCATTGCCTGCCACCGCACCACCAACCGTACCCGCGATGCCGGCCAGCGTTTCCAGTCCCGCCAGACCAGCGGTAGTAGTCTGCTCGACAAGTTCATGGAGCGACATTCCCGCGCCGCAAGTCACGGATTCTCCTTCTATCGTGCAACTGTCGATCTCCACCAGAATGACCATACCGCGAAAACCACGGTCGGCTGCCAACACGTTCGACCCCCCACCCAGAACAAAGTATTCGAGTTGCTCGCGGCGGCAGTAGTCAACCGCACGGGCAACCTCTTCGCCAGTGCGACAGAAGGCAACATAATCGGCAGGCCCGCCGCACCCAATGGTGGTCAGCTCACAGAGCGGATAGTCCTCTTTTACCAGCAAATCAATGCCCAAATCGACGACACCTTTCTGTGGCGTGGCAGAATGAGTTTCCTTCACCGGCAGTCTGCTCGTTAGAAACCGCGAAAGCGTTCAGGACAAGACCCTTAATTCTGTCCTGCCTGCTCTCCGGCTTCACCAGTTTTACCTTTTTCGGGGTCCTTCGTTCCGGCCTTTTCGACAGGAGTATTCGCTTCATCGACGTAGTTCATACGCAGCTCATAGAGCAGTCGATCCAGCAGTTTTTTTTCATCGTCAGTCAGATTGCCGGCAGTGCGGCGCTGGAGCATCTCCATCATATTAATGGTTCCCTGCGCCTGCTCCAGATTCCGCTCAACCTCGCCGCTGAGCGG
>JBDRQZ010000141.1:0-3479 GCA_043826025.1 bacterium
CAAAGACGATCAATAGGTTAAAAGTCAGAACGCTTGGTATCCTGTGGGCTCTCTTTTACTTGACACCAACATTGTGACTGGTACTTTGCAGGACAAACAGATCGACTATTGAGAACGATATCCTCAGGAGGAAAGGGATTATGTTCAAGAACTACTTGCGTCTAACGATCTTGCTGCTGGCAGCCGCACTGTTTGTCCTCGCTTGCGGCGGCGAGGGCGACGGGGGTGGGGGCGGCGATCAGACTCCACCGGCAGACCAGACGATTCCGGGCGACGAGGTCATAGACCCGGGCGATTCGCTGATCGACACACTCAAGGTCTCAGGGGAACAGATGGGTGACAGCCTGATCGACACGCTGATGAATGAAGGCGAAAAGAAGATGGAAGAGACCGGCGAGGCCGTCAAGGAGGCTACCGGCCACTAGAGACTGGACCAGACCTGCAAGATTGTTGGGTCAGCGATGGTCAGCTTGAGGAGAGTTCCTCAAGCGCCTCGCTGATCCATTTTATTTCATAGCTGATTCCGCGTTCACTGGCAACGCCAAGCATCTCACGCAGAGTGGCGATGCCCCGTTCACGTTCTCTCGCGTCGCGCCCCTGCTCGGCGAGCAGCCCGCCGAGCAACCGGCCGACATTCAGACGATAAGTCGGGTCGCGGAAGGTCGCGGCCTCCAGTCGCAACCGCTCCAGTTCAGCGATGGTGCCGTCGAGGTCGCCGGCGAGTGCGCTGCGCATTGCCAGATGCGCGTCCGCTTTAAGTTTGACCTGCTTGAGACCAAGCCGGCCGGCAATCGCCGCGGTCGCCTCGAAATGTTCGAAAGCCTGATCAAACTTGCCCTCGCGGAAGCGCAAGTCGCCCAGATGGTCTTCGGCGGCGGCAAGTTCACGTTGCAGCCCGGAGTGCTCGGCGACCTTTCTGGCTTTGGTTAGAGTTTTGCCCGCCGCGGTGAAGTCACCACGACAGAGTTCGAGAAATCCCAGGTTGGACAACGCCGCAGTTTCAATCAACGGATAGCTCAAATCCCTGGCGATCTTGAGAGCCTTCTCCAGAGCTTCCTCGGCCTCAGCCTGGCGGTCGAGCACAGTGAGAATGATCGCCTGATTATTGTGCGCCAGCCCCTCGGCTCCACGGTCGCCGATATCGCTGTGGATTTCCACGGCTTTGCTGTAGAACTCAAGCGCCTCCTGATAGGAGCCGGTCGAGATATGGATTCTGGCGAGATTATTCAGGATAGTCGCCTGACGGCTTTGGTCGCCAAGCCTGCGAAAGAGGTCGAGGGACTGCTCATAGAGCCGGCGCGCCTCCTCGAACTCATTCCGATAGACATGGGTGGAGCCAAGGTTGGCAATACAACGAGCCTGCAGATCGAGATCCTGTCGTTTCTCCGCGATAGCCAGCGCCTCCTGATAGAACTCCCGCGCCCGCGCGCTATCGCCGCTGAACAGGTGCACCGTCCCGATCCGGTTGAGAGCGTCGGCCTCACGCTCCTGGTCGAGCAAACGGCGATTGATCTCCAGCACCCGCTCGGCGTATTCCAGAGCTTTGTCAAACTTGGCTCGCCGTTGCGTGATCTCGATCAGGATACCGAGCGCAGCCGCTTCGCCGGCGAGATCACCCAACTCGGCAGAAATCTCGACCGATTGCTCGGCATAACCAGCCGCCTCATCCCAGCGTGACTGATGCGTGCGTGTGCTCGCCAGAAGCCTCAGAGTATTGGCTTCAGCGACTCGCAGGTGTCGCTGGCGCGCTTCGGCGAGCGTGTTGAGCAGTCTGGTTGCGGCCTGCTCCGGCTGCCCGGCATAGAGCATGATCTCCGCCAAACCGGTGCGCGCCGCCGGCAGCACCGGCTCCAATTCGAGCGCCTGCCGGTAGAGCTCCAGCGCGACATCGATGTCTGAAGCCGACTGGCGGTGATCGAACGCGTACTTGCCCCTCAGGTAAAATTCGTAAGCCTGTGCGTTGCTCGCCTCGGGTCGGCCAAGCTGTGTCGCCCGCACGACCGAGGAATCGACATTGATGGCCTCGCTGATCCCGGCCGCCAGCGCTTCCTTAATGTGAGGTATGCGGTCGAGTGACTCATCCCAGCGGCTGGCCCAGAGAATCTCGCCAGTGTGGACGTCGACAAGCTGGGCCGAGGCGCGCACCGAGTCTTCGGAGCGACGAATCGAACCGTCGAGAATGAGAGAGACATCGAGTTGGGTGGCGATGTCCTCCAACTCCAGATCGCTGCCTTTAAACCTGAGCACCGACCGCATTGGCGCGACACGCAGCGTGCCAATCCGGCTGAGGTCGACGATCAGGTCCTCAGTGATACCGTAGCTGAGGAACTCATCTTCGGGAGCACCCAGATTGCGGAGGTAGAGCACGGCCAGTGATTGCACCTGAGGTTTTCGCGTTTTTGTCTCAGTGATCGGGAGACCGGCCGACAGATCGCGTAGAGCCGAAATCAACTCAGAGGCCGTTTGATAGCGCTCTGCGGGCAGCTTGGCCAGCAAGCGATCAATCACCCGCTGGCAAGATTCGCAATGAAGGGGTCCGGATTCCTCTAGCTGCGGATGAGGATCATGGATGATCGAGTGAATGGTTGCCGGTAGTGAGTTGCGTTCGAAGGGACGTTTGCCCGTGAGCAGTTCGCAGAGAATCACGCCCAGAGAGAAAATGTCGCTACGATGGTCAACTTCCTGCCCCAGCGCTTGTTCCGGCGACATATAGTTGGCAGTACCCATCACCGTACCAGGGATCGTCAGTTCCGAATCGCCGATAACTTTGGCCAGTCCGAAATCAACAAGTTTGCAGCAGCCTGACTTGTCGATCATGATATTCGACGGTTTCAGATCGCGATGCACAACCTGGCCCCGATGGGCCGCTTCCAAACCGCGGCAAATCTGGATCACAATCTCCAGCGCACGTCTGGGTTCAGGAAGTTGCCGGACGATCAGGTCCCGCAAAGTGCAACCAGCAACATATTCCATCGCGATACAGACATAGTCCTTTGCTTCGAGTACATCATAGATTGTCGCAATATGCTGATGGTTTAGCTTGGCGGCAGTACGAGCCTCGCGCAGAAAGCGGGTGCGCGCGGACTTCTCAGAGGCAAGTTTAGCTGAGAGAAATTTTAGCACAGCCTGGCGTTGCAGCCTGGTATCCTCGGCGAGATAGACTTCTCCCATAGCTCCGGCGCCTAGTTTAGCAGTGATCCGATAATGCGCTACCTGACGATTTCTGTCACCCGGCGCGTTGGATGCGGTTCTGTCGGTGTCCACTTCTCTTCCAGGTATGTGTGCCCATTCGCTTGGGGTACGATTTTCGCTACGTTCGGAATATCGAAAAGCGGGTGACAGAATTCAAGTTTAAAGGACTGGTTTGACCGCGATTCTCTGGTTCGCGGATCTTGCCCGAGAACTCGACACCCCGGCAGCTTCCATTCAAGCGTCGCCCCTGCTGTTAGCCCATCCAGAAACCCTTGCGATGGGAAATC
>JBDRQZ010000142.1:0-2312 GCA_043826025.1 bacterium
ATCGCCAGCGGCAAGAGCGTCGTGGCAGAGGAGTGGCGGCGACTAGGCGCACTGGTGGTCTCCGGCGATAAAATCGGCAAGCAAGTGGTTGACCATAGCCCGCTCCTGCGGCAGCGGCTGGCACGTGAATTCGGGGCACAGATTCTGACCCCCGCCGGCAACCTCAGACGAAAGGTTCTGGGTCGGATCGTCTTTGGCGATCCGCAGGCGATCAAGCGACTAAACGCTATCGTCCATCCACCGCTCCTTCGCGAGCTACGTCGACAGATAAAGGCATATCGAAAATCACCCACTGCACCTCATCTCATTGTCGATGCTGCACTGATTTTCGACTGGGATCTCCAGCAAGAGCTGGATGCTGTAGTTGTCGTGGAGAGCCGGGTTGTTGATCAGCTTAGGCGATTGCGGCGGCTCGGCATGGCAGAGCAGGAGGCACGTCAGCGGATCAGCCGCCAGATGACAAAAGCCCGCCAGCGAGCGCTGGCTGACTATATACTTTTCAATAATTCCGGGTTGAGCGAACTGCGCGAAAAGGCGCGGAAGCTCTTCAAAAAACTCCCGAAATCGGTTGACAACCAATAGGCTACCTCTATATTCGTCTTGTTAATTATTTCACAAGCTCGGCAAGAAACGGGCTTGACGAACCGAAAATAAAGATCGGTAGTGTCCAGTTTGAGGGGCGCTGCCCGAACGGTCTGGCGTGAGGATATAGCCTGATGAATTGAGCAGAGCGAATGAGTCGGCTGGGTACGGAAACCGCTTTCGAGGTTCTGGCACGCGCCAAGGCGCTGGAAGCCAAGGGCAAGCATGTCGTTCATCTGGAGATCGGCGAGCCTGACTTTGACACTCCCAGGAACATTGTCGAAGCGGCGGTGACCGCGCTGCATGAGGGATACACCCACTACAATCCGGCGCCGGGAATGCCGGAAGTGCGCGAGGCGATAGTCGCGGAGGTCAACCGGACCCGGAACCTTAAGTTCAGCGCCGACAATGTCGTGCTCACTCCGGGCGCCAAGCCAATCATGTTCTTTGTGATCATGGCGTTGATCGGCGAGGGGGACGAGGCAATCTACCCGAATCCCGGTTTTCCGATCTATGAGTCAGTAATCAACTTCGCCGGCGGCAAGGCGGTGCCGATGCCGCTACTGGAGAAGAACGATTTTGGGATGGATATCGACCAGTTTGAGTCACTGGTGACCGAGAAGACGAAGTTGATCATTGTCAACTCCCCGCACAACCCGACCGGTGGAATTCTCACCAAAGAACAACTGAAACGCATCGCCGAAGTTGCCGCCAAGCGCGGTATCTGGGTTCTGACCGATGAGGTTTACAGCCGCACGATCTATGACGCGCCGCATGAGTCGATCACTCAGTTCCCCGAGGTGCTGGAGCACACGATTCTGCTCGATGGGCTCTCCAAGACCTATGCGATGACCGGCTGGCGACTGGGCTATGGAGTGATGCCCGTTGCGATGGCGAAAGTCATTACGCAGATGGGAATCAATGTTCACTCCTGCACTTCGGCCTTTGCGCAGCGGGCGATCATCGAAGCTTATGGTGGACCGCAGGAGGAGCCGGCGCGGATGACGACGGAGTTTCGCAAGCGGCGCGAGTTCATCGTCAAGGGCCTGAATGAAATTCCCAATGTTTCCTGCAAGAACCCGCCGGGGGCCTTCTACGTGTTCCCGAATATCACCAAGACCGGCAAGACCTCCAGGCAGCTTGAGAGTGAACTATTGGATGAAGCCGGCGTGGCGGTGTTAAGCGGTACCGCTTTCGGCAAGTATGGCGACGGCCACTTGCGTCTGAGTTACGCGAATTCGATCGACAACATCAAACTAGCGCTGGACCGCATCGCCGCCCATCTCGCGAAGTGAACTGCCGAGCGCTACTTGTCTTCTTAGTGTAAGGACACGAAGCTATGAGCATAAGTCAACTAGCCAGTAAGATCGCCGAATCACCAACTTTGGTGCTCAACGAAAAGGCGCGTTTGCTGCGGGAACGCGGCGAGGCGGTGATTCATCTGGGCGCCGGTGAGCCCAAGAGCAAAGCACCGTTTGAGGCGCTGGTGGCCGCCTCGGCCCAGCTCTCTACCGCTGAAGTGCGCTACACGCCGACCGAGGGTATACCCTCACTGGTCAAAGCGGTGATTCGCTACACCGAGGACCATTACAATAAGCTGGTCGGACCGCGCAACGTGATCGTCTCCGGCGGCGCCAAGCAATCGCTCTCGGTCTTGCTGATGACGATTCTCGATCCCCAGGATGAGGTGATTATTCTCGCGCCCTATTGGGTCAGCTATCCCGAGATGG
>JBDRQZ010000143.1:0-4408 GCA_043826025.1 bacterium
TCAACCAAACGACAATCGAAGCCCGCCTTGCGCGCGACAGGGGCCAGCAACAACAGAGCCAGGGTCGGACTATGAGGGCCACTGTTCTCAAGCCCGTTGAATGAGATCAACGAAACTGATCTCATCCCTCGACCCGATCTAGGGCGAGGACTCATCCGCCTTTTAGCTGCCGGTCTAAGCTACTTCGCTCTTGTCGTAGTCGACAGAGTAGTCTTCAGTATGGGTGACGGAATACTCGTAACCGCGAGACCCCTTCTTGGCGCGGCGGAGCTGGCCCTTGGTCAAGGCGATGTCGGTCTTGATGACTGCCGGCGCCTTGTACTTCTTCAGTCGCTTGGTCTTTTTCCCCTTCTTGGCCCTCTGCGGAGCCCGCCGCTTGGCCTTCTTCTTTTTCGCTTTCTTCTTAGCCATCCTTCCTCCTTGCGTGCTCTACAACTTTCCGGTGGACCGGCAGCCCGATACTTCGAAACAACCGCAATACGCGTTCGACATCCTTACGCACGGTAGACTTCTCGACCGCAAATTCAGTGACCAGGGCCTGTGTGATCCGTTCCGGCGCTTCACCCTTGCAGCGCATCTTCCAGACCAGCCGGGCGGTTTCATTTAGGATAAACGACTCGCCTTCCTGCTCCAGTTCAACTAAACCCTCATCACCCAGCTCCCGGTAGAGGACTTCGTCTTTACGCAAAGTGTTCTTCATCGCCCCCCTCATTGACATTAAAAGTCATCGGCGCCAAAAGACAATAGCGGCGCCCCACTCCCCGTCATCGCCTGCAGGCGGCCATCAGCGACTAATAAACTGCAGCATGACTCGTGCGCCTGCGCCATAGCGCTAAAGATGCGCTTTCGCATGGCCAATAGCTTGGCGCGAGGGATCTTTTTAGTGGCCTTCTTCTGCTGGGCGGCGTAGAGACGCCGCGCCAAGGCCACTACGCTGGAACGGTTGGCGTGCATATAGGCGAATAACTTCTTTGTCGCCTTGCAGGTGTCCTGAAAGTACTCGGGATCATCGTCGGCCAAGGCGACGCAGCCCTGGTCGCATATCACGGCAGCCTTGCAAGTCTTACACGAGCGCCCCGATGTGTCGGCGAAGAACTCACGGAAGAAGGGCCCGCGCTGCTGTCGGCGCTTGCCGTTGGTCGATCCCAGCCAGAACCGCTCCTCAATTCCCGTACCACAGGGGAAGATATCACCAGCGGCGTTGACGGCGACAAACTCGATGCCGCCGGAGCAGATCCTCTGGTGGCAGCTGCTACTGCGCGTCATTGGCCTGAGTCCCGCAAATCCCAGTACACGGCGTTTGGTATTACTGTCGATGACTACATGCTTCCTGAAGTCCAACATGTGATCGAGAATCATGCGCTGGGCCTTAAAGATTTGTTCCGCGGTCGGACGCGGGTTGCCGTGAGCCCGGCCGCTGCAGTGGAGGTAGTTAAACTGGACATGCGCCTCGCCTTGGGACTCAAAGTACTCGAGTACCCGCGGCAGGTTATTGACGACCGGCCGAGAAAGGACGCTGATAAGACCGTGGTTGGTACCGCAACGCTTCATGGCGGCCAGGCCCTTTAAGACACGGTCATAGCCGCCGCGGGTGGAGTCGTGGATGGCTTTCGGACCATCCAGGCTCACCCCGACGGTAAAACCGTTATCGGCGAAGAACCGGGCATAGGCGTCGCCAATTAGAGTGCCGTTGGTCTGGACGATCAGCTTAAAGCGAGTGTTGGTAGTAGCGATGCGCTTGCGCAAAAGCCGCATGGCCTTCTTAAACCACGGCAGGCCGGCGAGTAAAGGCTCACCGCCATGAAAGATCAGGGCGATGGCGTCGCGCTTGGACTCATGGCAGAGGCTCTCTAGGACGCGCTCGAAGGTGCGAATAGGCATGATGTGGGAGGGGCCGCGCGTGCCGGCTTGGGTACTGCAGTAACTGCAGCGCAGGTTGCAGGCGTTGGTGACGTGAACGATCGCGCAGTCGACCTGGGAGAATGACCAGGGGGCGGCTTGGGGATTGGTTTCTGCCGCGGTTAGAATATCTCGCATCTGACTGGGGGGTCTGAACCAAAGGAATGTGCGGCCTCTTATGTCCGGCACCTCCGCGTACGGTCGTCGTTTTCGCGCCCCAAATAGCCGTTAAGCTGACATCGTCATTATGTGTGATATACTAATTTATCTTGGGAGTCAATTGGTTTTTTGAAAATGAATAGATATTTCGCCATAGTGCTGCTAATCGGTCTTTCGGCCTGCGTGACGCCCCACCACAAGAGATCAGCGAGACAAAGTCCCAAGCCAGAAGAACCGGTCAAGCAAGCCGACGATCCATCCAAAAAGGATTTCGCGCTTTGCGCTCCGGAGAGCGTCCCGTTCTATGACGACAGCGACCGTGAGAACGGACGCCTGCACTATGAGTTTCCCGTCGGATGCGAGACAGAGGGCAAGCTGTATTCCCCCGTACCGCCGCCGCCGCCCCCTACGCCTGACCCGGAGTTCATCTACCCCATTGCCGCCCCCAAGGAGGCCGGCGACATCCGGATGGCGACATGGAATCTGCAAGATTTTACGCACACCAAGGCCACCGGCCCTATCACGACATCGGACGGGACCACGCTACTGAGAGCCGAACTCGTCAAGCAAGTGATCGTGGATTATGAGATTGACATCATAGGCCTGCAGGAGGTACTGCGCAGGAATTACTCAAGAAGACTGCACGAAGATGATTCAGGAAAGCCCGGCGCCGAAGTCCCGGGCACAGTCATCCATACCGTTGAGCCCGATCCGAGCCGCGGCACCGATCATGCGATACATCTAGCAGTACCTAGCGGCTATAAGCTACTGCTCGGCGGAGAAGTCCTAGCGGGGGGGCGGACCCTGCCCAGGCCCAAACATCTCACGCGCGGTCCCAACGCTGGTCAGTGGAAGGTATATTCTGGTGCTCTGGAAGAATATTGCCCCATCATATTCAATGAAGCGACCCTAGACTGCAGCTATGCCGACTCAACGCGCAGGCTTTATGATGCCTCCGCCACCCCACTGCCCGAAAAGAAGCGCTCTCTGCACTATGTTCTCTGCTCATTGGCCGGCCAACCCATGCGGGGCCGGGCGGCTCCAAGTGAGACACACTCCTTTGATTTCGTTTATGCGTGCAGCCATCTCGACACGGAGACCTCGATTCTGAAAGAGAACATCACCCACCTCGGCGAGTTTCAGAGGTCGATGTCCGGACGGGAGCCCGACGTGATCCTCGGAGGGGATTTCAACTCGCATCCCTTGGGGATGGGGCGGAGACATTGGGGAATAGCGGTCCCCGGGCTAGATCTCCGCCCCGAAGTCTCGTTGATGGCGGGAGTCGATACCACTAAAATCAAACCTGGCCGGCCCGACGAGCCCGGCAAACCCGGCCCCCCCGCCAGTGCGCCGATACCAAAACGCAGGACAATCGATGACCTCCTTTGGCCGGCAGCGTCGACGACCGAGGATGCAAAGCCGGGAACGAAGAAGATCATTCCCGTGATGCATCAACATTTTTCTGTGGAAGGGGTGGAACAACTGGACGACTATATTCAGCTCTCTGATCATATCCCGGTGATGGCGGATTTTTTAAAGGATAATGATACGGATTAATGACGGCATCGCCTCCAAAGATTTCAAGAGTCGAGCGGCCTGTCCGATGTTAGAAACGTGGACTTAACTCCTCCCCAAAATAGACCAATCGCACAATGAATATTATTTACCTGATTGGAGCTGGAGCCTCATGCGCCATGGCTCCCGGCAAAATCCCGGGGATGCAACTATTTGGACACATCGCTCAGTTCTTTCCGATAGAGACAGATGAGCTTAAGACTCTATTGACTCACACGGGGCTATACGGCTCAATTGTTGGCACGCTCACGCGCCGCGGGAGCAAGCACCTTACACAATTGGAAAGATTGAATATCGAGAACGTCTTACAAGATTTGGAAAACCAAACAGCCCTTGGCTCGAAGGACCAAGCCGAAGCGGCGGACAAAGCCTACAACCTGATCAAATCGCTATTATCCCGACTATTTGCGAAGCTTGATGCACAAAGGCTTACCGAGAGCCCCACCAACACATATCGCCACCTTGCCAATGCCATCGCAGCAGACCGTCATGGGCATAGGCACACTTTCATCTCATTCAATTACGACATCTGGCTCGAACAAGCTCTTCAGGAAAGCGATATCTGGAATCCTGTCAACGGTTACCTCGACAACAAAGCCGATCCGATCGAAATCTGGCAGGTCGGTCCGTCAAAGAAGCCAGACCGACTGCCAAATATGGAGTCATCACAAACAATCGTTTATAAGCCGCATGGGTCGTTATCATGGCTGACTCCTTCGCAGGATCCCCTTGCGTCACCAGTTTTGCTTCTTAATGAAGACGGCCTTACAGAAGG
>JBDRQZ010000144.1:0-2635 GCA_043826025.1 bacterium
GGTAACCCACAGCTTGCTGTGGGATCTCTGTTTGAATATCTTCCATGCCAGCGAGTACTTCTGACAGGATGAGGGAGGAGTCACAGAATGACTAGTCAATCTCGATCTGGCGTAGCACAATACCGCGAAGAACAGCGCTTCACCCAGTGGTGGCTGCTGCTGATCATCGCCGGAAGTGCGCTGATGATGTTTTACGCGATGTTCCACCAGTTCATTCTGGGGGAGCCATTCGGTAACAATCCGGGACCAGACTGGCTGCTGGCGATTATCGGCATTGTGGTCGGCGTCGGTTTGCCGGTCTGGTTTTTCTATCTGCGGCTGGTGGTGGAGGTGCGCGCCGACGGCCTCCACTACAAGTTTTTCGGGCTGCACCGGCGCTGGCATCACTACCGCTGGGACCAGATCGCCCACTTCTACCCGCGTGACTACAAAGCGATCCGCGAGTACGGCGGCTGGGGAATCCGTCTCGGTTTCTCCGGTAAAGCCTACAATGTCAAGGGCACGCAGGGACTGCAACTGGTGCTGCAGGGCGGCGAGAAAGTTCTGTTCGGCTCGCAGAACCCTTCGCGGTTAGTGCAGGCAATTGAGGCCGCCGCCGGCAGGAGTCGTTCCCAGCCTGAATCGAAACCGTAAACTGATGGCTCGGACCATGCTCCGGGATTTCCGAGCACCCGACATTTCGAGCTTGCCTTACGTATCACCGATATCGAGATTCCGGGAAGTCACCTGCAAGGAGAAGAGATGAGAGAGAAGTTGAGATTCCTGTCGGTCATGTTTGGCGCGTTGTTCGTGATTGCAGTCGCGCTGAGTTGCTCCAATGGCACCGACTCCGATAACAACGATGATAACGGTGAGAGCAAGAAGATCGTGCCTCTCGCAGTTGGCAATTTCTGGGTCTACTCGAACACCGGTTTCGATTTTGTCGGCGCCTTCGAGTACACCGATACCCTGCAGATCACCGGCGATACGGTGGTCAATGGCGAAACCTGGTACAAGGCCACCTACAAGTCGGCGAGCGACGAGGGCAACAACTTCCTGTTGACTAACCGCTCCGATGGTCTCTGGCAATGGCAACTCTACACTGGGGGGAGTCAGGAACTGATCGCCAAATTCCCGGCGATCCTCACCGATGCCTGGGCGGTTGCCGCCGGTGGCAGCAAGACGATTGTCAACCTCGATACCCTGGTGCAAAGCGGCCCCGGTTTCTTTCGCTGTATTCACTATTCCTATGAATATCAAGCCGTAGCCTCGCACGAGTACTACTGCCCCAATGTCGGGCTGGTGTACCGCAGCGAAACCGAGGTCGATCCTTTTGAGGCTACCGACACGGTATTTCATGCTGAGGTCCTGCTCAGCGAGATGCACCTGCAGCAATAGCCGCGACTGGCCGCTGGGTGGCCGCGACCTCTGATCGCGGTGGCCTTGAGGCCACTTGCAGGCCGACAGCCTTGGCTTCTGACATTCACCTACTCGAAGCCAGAATGGTCTCGAACTGCGAGTCGAAACAGCGCGTGGAGTCGCGCTCTAGCCGATTCTGAAACCAGGCAGATAGGATGTAATTGTCAGGGTGTAGCCTGCGGGGTCCAGGAGACTTCCAGGCCGAGTACCCCCTCATAAAACTTGCGCGCGGCCGGCATGTCCTCATGATAGAGAATCACGAACGACTCGCTCGGTCCTAATCCCGTTGAAGCGCTGTCGTCAGGGGTCATCATTGTTGATTGCCGTTCAATAGCATCGTTTGCTCAAGTTCATACATCCAATGGGCCAACGAGCCCAGATCTTGCTTCGGTTGCGTGCCTCGGGGCTTCACCTCAGGTTTCTGGGTCATTCAAACAAGCCTCATACCACCGCAGAGCGGTGGCGCACGCTGCAGGACCTTCTTTCGAAGCGCCTTCGATCAGATTCGTAGGTCGGGTTTCGGATCGCGAGCCACAGCGAGCGAGGAGAAACCCGACAATTCAATCTGAGGCTGGGGCAGACGAGGACGTCTGCCGCCCACGATGCCATCCGCATTTACTCGAACAGAAACTCCACGTGCACAGTCGAGACAATCTCCTTGTCGATCGAGGAGACATCGCTCATCCCCATCGAGGAGACCTCCTGTGAGTGCAGCGGTCGAATCTGAAAAACTCCGACTGCCGCCGAACTCGGCGCGCCGACTTTGCGACCGGTGGTTTCCGCCAGTTGCTGCGCCCGCAGCATCGCATTCTCAGTTGCGGCTTTGATCATCTCCAGCTTGAGCGCATCCAACTTGGTGAACAGATCCTGGGGCCGGTAGGAATTGATCTCCACGCCCTGCTCGATCAGGGCCGAGACCTCCTTGGCGAGGTCGCTGATGCGGGGAACATCCGCCAGTTCGATTCTGACATCCTGCATCAGGCGAAACCCGACTACATCACCCTCCCGATTGTAATCCCGCATAATCTGAACCGAGCCGATCTGATATTGATCCGCGCTGAACCCCTTGCTCTGGAGGAACGCTTCGGTGGCCGCCATACTCTGATGGATCTCCCGATAGGTGGCCTCCAGTGTCACGGCCGAGGCTGAAACAGTTGCCTCCCAGATACCGAAATCGGAGGTGATCGGCTTGTAGGCCGCGCCGGTGACCGAGATTGTCTGTCCGAAGCCTTTGACT
>JBDRQZ010000145.1:0-2046 GCA_043826025.1 bacterium
GTAATCCCAATATCACGGTCCACAAGAATACGACGGTGAAAAAGACTGTCGGTCAGCCCGGCAAATTCGCGGTCGCTCTCAAGAATGGCAATGGCGGGGCCGAGTTGACGGTCGGCTCGATCATTCTTGCTACCGGCTGGAAGCCTTACGATGTCACGAAACTGGGCAAGTGGGGCTGGGGTGTTTCAGATGATGTGATCACCAACATCCAGATGGAAGAAATGGCGCTGAAGGGCGAGATCAAACGCCCCTCCGACGGCAAAGCTCCCGAAAGTGTAGCTTTCATTCAGTGTGCCGGCTCCCGCGATCAGGAACATCTGCCTTATTGCTCGGCGGTCTGCTGCCGGGTATCACTCAAGCAGGCGCTCTATGTGCGCGAGCAATATCCCGACGCCAAGGTCTATATCATCTACAAAGACCTGCGCTCGCCGGCTCAGTATGAGATCTTCTATGAGAACGTCCAGAACGATGATGGCATCTTCCTGACCAAAGGCGAGATCGGCGAGGTTACCAAGACCAGTGATGGCAAGGTCGCGATCAAGGTGACGGAGACCCTGCTCGGCGAGGATATCGAAGTCCAGGCCGATATGGTAGTGCTGGCAACGGGCATGGTGCCGACGACCCGGGTCGAAGAGGTTGTCGCGATAGAGGGCGACGCAGCTCCGGAACCGGAAGCTGCAGCAGAGGAAGAGGGTGACGGCAAGAAAGCGGCGGAATCGGCCGAGCTGGGCGCCAAGATTCTCAACCTGACCTACCGTCAGGGTACCGATCTGCCCACGCTCAAGTATGGTTTCCCCGACTCACACTTCATTTGCTTCCCCTATGAGACCCGCCGGACCGGTATTTATGCGGCTGGTGCGGTCCGTGCCCCGATGGATTTCGCCACGGCGACTAATGACGCCTATGGCGCGGCGATGAAGAGCGTCCAGGCGGTCACGGCGATTGCCGAGGGACGGGCGCTGCATCCGCGCGCCGGGGATCTCAGTTATCCCGACTTCTTTATGCAGAAATGCACCCAGTGCAAGCGCTGCACTGAGGAATGCCCCTTTGGCGCACTCGATGAGGATGACAAGGGTACGCCGCTACCGAACCCGTTGCGCTGCCGACGCTGCGGTGTCTGTCTCGGCGCTTGTCCGGAGCGGATCATCTCCTTCAAGAACTACAGTGTCAATATGGTTTCGCAGATGATCAAGGCGATCGATGTTCCGGATGAGTTCGAAGAGAAACCGCGAATTCTGGCATTTATCTGCGAGAATGATGCGATGCCTTCGGTCGACATGGCCGGGCTGATGCGCAAGAAGTACAATTCGATGATCCGCATCATCCCCTTGCGCTGTCTTGGCTCGATGAACTCGGTCTGGGTCAGCGATGCACTCGCTTCCGGATTCGATGGCGTACTCCTGATCGGTTGCCGCAAGGGTGACGACTACCAGTGTCACTTCGTACGCGGCAGCGAATTGGCGCACACCCGCATGAGCAACGTCCAGGAGAAGCTCAAGCAGCTGGTCCTGGAGGAGGAGCGGGTCGAGATCCATGAGTTGGCGATTACCGATTTTCACAAAATCCCCGAGATCTTCGACAATTTCCTGGAGACTATCGAGGGTGTCGGCTTCAACCCTTACAAGGGCATGTAGTTGCGCGACTAGTGACCATGGATGGTACACGAAGGCCTCCCCGTCGGGGAGGCCTTCTTCATTACCGGTTGTCTGAAAACAAGATAAGATTGTGCAATTTTTCACTTTTTCCCCTTGACGGTCGGCGGGGAATTGGTTATCTATTTTCCTCAGATAGTGAAATATTTCACGTTTAATCGGGATCAAAAGTGTATTTGATCCATGCCCTAACCGATAGTAAGAACAGGAAGTAAGAAGAAATTCTTAAAGATAGAGACAAGGACTCGAGACAAGAAGTAATTGTAATTCTTTGCTGGAGTTAAGACCCAAGGAGACCTAGATGGCAGACGCACTTCCCAAAACTCCATTGCTTGATGAACTGGAGAAGGGTGAATGGCCAAGCTTTGTCAAAGAGATAAAGATGGCGGCCAAA
>JBDRQZ010000146.1:0-2135 GCA_043826025.1 bacterium
GGAGTTCATCACTACACCTTCTCCTTGTCGAACGCAACCGATTGTTGTCCTCAAAGGATAGGCGATCTGTTAGCAAAGATCAACTCAGATGTTAATCTTCAATGAATCCGACAATAAGAAAGGCCCGCCCGCAGGCGAGCCTTCCAGAGAACAAGAGGTGAGAGTGCAATTTGTTGTTAACCATCTCCTTTGGGGGAGATGTCGGTGCGGCCACCTCGATAGATGCCCAGCAGGTGGGTGATCTCGCCGGCCTCGTTTTTCACCACTTGCAGACGGAAATAGTCGATATCATCGAACCAGAAGGTGTCGTTGGTGAACGGAATCATTTTATGGGGTGAGTTGCCCTCACGCTGATAAATCAACGCGCCATCTTTAAACGTAATCGTGCGTGGACCATAGCGGCCGGCGTAGCTCTGAAGCAGTGCCGGATCGAGAGTGATCGGGTTGAGTTTGCGGTCCAGAGTCTCTTTCGCCCACTGGATTTCGGTCTGGGCCTCCGGGTCGCCGCCTTTCTCCAACAACTTGTTGTAGGCCTCCAGCAAGGCGCGATCCAGCGCCTGATCGGCGGGAACCTTGATATCAGGCTCCACGCCGACACCCTCCCAGTTGGTGCCGGAGATCGGGTTGATCGCTCGGCCGAAGGGTACCCGGACCCCGAAATTGAGCTTCGGGAAGACATGGGTGCTCACCGGGTGGGCGCCGCCACCGGTGGTTTCGCCGATGATTGTGCCGCGTTTCAGATTCTTCATATTGTAGGAGAATTCTTCGGCGCCCGAAAAAGTGTAACTGGAGGTCAGCACATAGATATCGACATCCGCCATCCGCGGACCCTCGACAAAAGACTGAGTCCAGAACTGCTTGACGGTGTCTTCATGCCTGATGTAGAAGCTGTTCAGATGCACCGACTCGTCAAAGAAGTAGCTACTGATGAGCTGGATCATGCTGGGGCTGCCGCCGCCGTTCTCACGCAGGTCGATTATCAGCGCATCGACGTAAGCGAGGAAACTCAGTGCCGCGATCGCTGTGCCGCCGGCATATTCAGCGTCGGCAAACTGGTTGAATTTCATATAGCCGACATTCCCGGGCAGATGCTCCAGCTTTTCGAAATTCCAGTTTGCCCGCCGTCCGTTTTCGATTTCCCGCTGAATTTCTTCATCGGTAAGCGTGTCCCCCAGCGGCATCTGCGCCAGTTGTTCATCGGAAAACCAGTGCGCGCCCAAGTGCCGGTCATGGCAGATTTCACGCATGTCATCGGTGAGAATCATGCCGAACTCAGCCGCATTGCTGACTGTGTCGTAAGCGCCCTTTTTGAGACGATCCCGCAGATGTTTTTCCATCTGCTTGGCGACGTCGGGGAAAACGTAGTACTCATTGAGCGCGACACAAATGCTGTCGATGATCTCGGTTTGCTGTTTCTTGTTTAGCTGCGGCGCCTGATCGGCGCCCGGCGCTGACTGTGCCGGCAACAACGCCGGCAGCGCCAGCAAAAAGGCCAACCCGATCGCGATTAACCTGACCCTCGTGAACCCTGGAATCATGATCCGATCCTTCCCTTCAATAGTAAGACAAACTGATTGCCGGCAATCCAAGGACATACCGGCGCTCTGAACTCACAAGAAAGTTACGTAAGTGCTTACATAAATGTTCCCGGAAATGAGCGCCACCGGAATCGCCGGAAGCGGGTTCCCGAATCGCTGTTGCCGGCGCCACAATCACCTTGCTCAGAACCGGCTCGCGGCTTAATATGCAAGCCTATGAAAGTAGGACTTATCGGCCTGAGTCAATCGGGCAAGACGACGATTTTCAATGCCGCCACGCGCGGCGATGTTGCAATCGGCGGCTATCAGTCGCAAAAGGGCGAAGTCCATCTCGGTCGGGTGCTGGTCCCCGATGAGCGGGTCGACTGGTTGCATGAGCTGCACAAATCGAGAAGTGTGGTCTACGCTGAGGTCGAATATCTCGATGTCGCCGGGCTGTCCGGTGAAAAGGGCAAAGGCATCGAAGAGGAGATTCCCCCGGCGTTGCGCGAGTGCGATGCGCTCGCTCATGTCGTGCGAGCCTTCGACAATCCCGCCTCGCCCCATCCCAAGGGTGGGATCGATGTTCGCCGCGATGTCAAGCTCGCCGAGGAGCAG
>JBDRQZ010000147.1:0-2545 GCA_043826025.1 bacterium
GCGCGAGGTTATTATGCCGACCTTGCCCAAAAAGTAGGAAATCACGGGCAATTCGAAAACGACTCCGAACGCCAGACAGAGATAGATCACAAACGAGAAATACTCTTTGATGTCTATCCAGGGCTGAATGCTCTCGGTCGCGAAGCTCTGCAGGAAATTCAGCGCAATCGGAATCACCAACAGGTAGCAGAATGCCGCACCGCCGAAGAAGAAAAGCGTCCCGAAGAGAATGATTGGGATGACGCTGCGGATCTCATGTTTATAGAGACCGGGTGAGATGAAGCGCCAAAAGTGAAAGAGTATCACCGGAACTGAGGCGAGGATGCCGCCGGCGAAGGAGAGCTTCAGTCGCACCATGAAGGCGCCGGTCGGCTCGCGAAAATAGACTGTGCCGATTGGCGCCACCAGATACTCCAGCAGGTAGTCGGCAAAGATGTAGGTGACGATTGAGAAGATCAGCACCGAAGCGAAAATGCGGATCAGCCGCTGCCGCAATTCCTCCAGATGCTCCAGCAGCGGCATCTCGCTCCGTCCGCTCTCGGTAGTTTCTTCGGTCATTGCTATTTTAGCTTCTTGAGCTCATCCGCGAACTCGGTAGCGTCCTGAAATTTGCGATAGACCGAGGCAAATCGTACATAGGAAACCTCATCCAGGTGGCGCAAGCGCTCCATCACCATCTCGCCGATCACCTGTGACGATATCTTCGGTTGACCCAGACTGAACAACTCCGCTTCGACTTCCTCGACCAGCGTTTCGATCTGCTCGGTTGAGACCGGGCGTTTGGTAGTCGCCGCTTTCAGGCCGCGAATAAGCTTCTGCCTCACGTACGGCTCACGCGCCTCATCGGTCTTGATCACCGTAAGCTGTGACTTCTCGATGTACTCGTAGGTGGTGAACCGCTTGCCGCAATCCTGACATTCGCGCCGGCGGCGGACCGCCGTGCCCTCCTGCGCTGAGCGCGAATCAATGACCTTGTCGGAGTCGACGCCACAGAATGGACACTTCATACTTTGCGCTCCACTGCGATTGTGGTCCCGATCGGATTCTCGAATTGCTCCTCGATCTGATTGCGGTTCAGAAACACTTCCACAGTCCCGAAACCGGAGATGATCGCGGCCGGCCCATTGGCCTCGGAGTAGCTGTTTACCAGCTTCAGTCCCTGCTGTGCGCCGATACGACAGGTGAGTTCGCCCAACTGATCGTGGCGAGGCAGATCGCACTCGCCGATGTTGCTGATTAGATTGCCATATTTGTCGACATGAAGGATTTCACCGATCACGCAATCATCTTTGCGCAACAGGCTGGGGGGATTGAGCACTTGGTAATCTGCTGCCGCTGGGCCCAGCTCACCCAGGGCGAGACCTCGACTAAGGTGTGCTGCGACCGGGGCCATGATATCGCGGCCATGAAAGGTCTGCGATGGCTCGGCCACAAAATACTGCGGATTCCGGACCTCGAACACCTCGCGCGCCTCCGCGCCGCTCAGCGCATAAGACAGGATGCCATTGTCGGGTGCGACAAAGTATTGGCGATGAGCCTGCGCTGCGAGAATCTTGCGCGCCGAGCCAACTCCCGGATCGACGACACAGAGGAACACCGTGCTTTCGGGGAAGTGCGACAATGACTTCTCCAGAATGAACGCTGCCGAGCGCGGATCGAAATTCGCAATGTCGTGGGTGAGATCGATAACCGTGGTATCAGGCGCGACTTTGGCTATCGCTCCCTTGAGCATCCCCACGAAGGGATCGCGATGACCGAAGTCTGTCAGCAGTGCGATAACACCCATCAGTTAGCCCTGAAACTTAATCAACTTCAAGCCGGTAATCTTGTCCGCCTCACGTATCATCTTCGTCGCCGTTGCCACGAGATTGACCTCCACTGTCACCGCCACCACGCCGCTGAAGAGATGTCCGGAGAAGGTCTCGAACTGACCGGTCATAATCGTTGCATGCACATGGGTAAACGGCTCACCATCGACATAGGTGACATTGCCGGTCATGTTGGCGAGTTCGACATCACCGGGGTACTCCTGATCCAGGTACTTCTTCTGTTCAAGATCGTAGTAGCCCAGCTTGACGCCCTCAATTGCACCCAGTCCGGTAAAGAACGCACCACCGAGCTTCTGCTCGGCGACGAATTTGGCAATCGTGGCGGGAATGTCTTCGCCCTTCATCAGGCGGAGGAAATATCCAGCTTGTGACTTACAATATTCCAATTCTAGTTCTCCTTGCTAAGCTCATGCTGCAGCCAACTCACGTAGTCCTGTGAACCAGCCGTGATTTCAAGCGCGATCACTTCCGGTACTTCATATCCGGAAAGCTCTTTGACGACGCTCTCAATGTCGCCGACAAACTCGCGGGATGTCTTGACCAGCAGCAGCGTCTCCGAGCTTTGCTCCAGCTTGCCCTGCCAGTGGTAGAACGACTTGATCTGCGGCACCAGATTGACACAGGCTGCCAGTCTACTATCGACCAGATGGGTGGCGATACGTTCCGCAGTCTCAAGATCGCCACAGGTCGAAAGCACTACTACCGGTATGAACTCA
>JBDRQZ010000148.1:0-2635 GCA_043826025.1 bacterium
CGCTCCTCCAGGTACTTGGCCCAGACAAAAGCGCCATAGGGATGCAGACCGGAGGTGGAGTGCAGCGAGTAGTATGGGTAATTGAACCAGTCGGAGAAGTAGTTGTAGTTGTCGTTGGTGAAGGGAAAGACCCACTCCTCCATCCAGGTCGAAGATATCTCCATGAACCAGACATCACTCCCCATGTTGACTTCGTAACCGAGCTGGATTGCATGATAGTATTCATGCGCCATGGTGACTTTCATCGCGCCCTTTTGATCGCCATCCGGGTCATCATTCGCCGGAAATCCGGAGAAATTATTCTCCAACGAAATGTAGCTATAGTAGTCGTTCCAGGCGCGATCACCCGCCCCCTCGGGTTGCGTATAGCCGTAATAAGGCATGTCTTCGGTGTAGACATCATAGCGGGAATCGCCGCCACTGCTGAAATCGCCGGGCGGCGCCAGGTGCCCGAGGTTGGTGACCTCGGCTCGATAAGCGCTGTCGGCATAGTCGGCGAGCCAGTCGATATAATCGGGGATGCCGTTGTTGGGATTGACATCGGTGGTCGAGACCGCGTCGGTGCCGGTGATGTTGTAGTGAATCTTGAACATTCCCGACGGCGAGTCATAGGTGTGAGTCGCCGATGGCCTGGCCAAAAGCGGGAGCAGCAATGCCTGGGTTTCACGGGAGAGCCGGTCCCACTCCGACTTCACTTCGAAAAATATCTCGGTCGCCGACTTCTCGATCTCCTTCACTTCAGAGCGGAACTCCTGCGGCAATGCTTCCTGGGCCCGCACCGACTCCACCAGATAGATCAGTCGTTGTTCAGAGCCGAACTCGCCCGCCTGGTAGGCGTCCTCGATCAGTTGATGAGATGATTTCGCAGCGCCATAGGTCGCCGAGCAGACCAGGAGCAGGGTCGCCGGCAGAAGATATCGAGCCAGTTTCATCAGGTTGAGCCTCGCATTCAGGTTTCTCCGAGTGCTACTCGACTATGGGACAGGGTGCCTGTCCGCTGCCGAAGATGTAGTTTATCAGAAAGATTGCATCGGTCACATTGACTATACGGTCGCAGTTGGCATCCATTGCCGCCGCCGGGTAAGAATTAGCGCCGCCGTTGAAAATATAGGCGATGATGTAGGTGACGTCGGCGATGTTCAGTACGTGATTGCCGTCAGCATCGCCGAGGGGCCGAATGTAGAGATCGTAGAAAAAATTCGTGGCGGCGCCGAAATTCGAAGTGACCGCCGGGATGACAATTACTCGCTCGACCTCCTCGAAGTAGGGCACATAGATTTTGCCCTCACCGTTCGATACCGAAGTGACAACGGTGTCATCATATACCCCTCCCCCTCGATCCACAATGTAGGAGAGACTCCAGGCGACCCCCGGGTTGCCATCCAGCTCGAAGGTAAAAATCTGCTCCAGATCGCCGGGGCTAATGATCTCCAGATAATTCGAGCCCAGTGGCTCAGGTGGCTCAGTCGAGAACCAGTTCGAATCCGGCACAATCGTGTGCGACCGCAGCACTCGCACCTCGGGATAATCGGCGGCGTCCTCATAGTAGCCGGCGGCGGCGCGACTCCCGGTCAGATAATTCCAGCAAAGGAATCGTTGGAATTCTCGGGGGAAGTAGGTGCCCAGCGAATCGAGAATGAAGACCATCGAATTATATGCGGTCGCGATGCGGCAGTGATGCCAGATATCGCGGACGACGTCGATACCCTGCGTCTCCTCCAGGAACTTCGGCCAGATGAATGAGCCGTATCGATGCAGCCCATCATGCTGCAAGCCTTCCTGCGGATCGTTGAAGAACTCATCCAGATATTGATAGTTGTCATTGACCACCGGGAAGGCCATCTCCTCCATCCAGGTCCCGCTCATCTCCAGCCAATAGCTGGCGACCCAGACATTCAAACCGAAGTGGATCACATGGAAGAACTCGTGCGCCAGAGTGACTTTCAGCGCACCGATCACGGTGCCCTCCGGGTCATCGTTGTCGGCGGCATTGAGGAAGGTGCTGTTCACCACGATGTGCGAAGTGTAGTCATCCCAGGCCGCCGGTCCCGGACTCTCCGGCGAAGTATAGCCGTAAACCTGCATCGATTGAAAATAGATGTCGTATTGATCCACACCACCCCCCAAAGTGCCATCGGATGGTGGCGGAAGATAACCAAGCTGATCGATTTCATAAGCGCGCACGGAGTCCGCCAGCACTGCGGCGCGCTCGACGAGATCCGGAATCTGATTCGCATTAGTGTCCCCGGCCAGGACTGCATTAGTGCCGCTGGTGTCGTAGTGCAGACGGAAATAGCCGCCGGGGGAATCATAGACATAGTCAGTGGTGGGCCGGGTATCGAGGACCCCTGCATACTTGGCAAGTAGCTCCGGCTGCTGCTGCCGAATCAGCCAGGCATCGCGAATCTCGACTGTAGCCGACTTCGTCAGACCGGTAGAGGGCGCCTGATAGGCTGGCGGCACAGCCGCCGGCTGCATTGCACTCAAGGCGCGAATCTGAGCGGCTTCGGCCGGGCTCAGCACGCCTGAGAGGACATCGGCCTCCAGCCGCGCCTGATCGAGCGCAAACGTCGGGACACTCGAGAGCAGCAGGAGAACTGCCGCCAGCAGCGATATGAATTGCTCTTTTCCTGTC
>JBDRQZ010000149.1:0-6970 GCA_043826025.1 bacterium
CCAGTGAAGCGGGTTTGAATGCGGGTACCGTCTCGGTGACCACTGAAGATACCGAAAAGGCGACCTCGATCACGGTCTACGATACGCTGGGCGGCACGCATACGATGATGACCAACTTCATCAAATCGCATGAGCCGAACAAGTGGTATTGGGAGATCTCGATGACCGGCGGTGAGGAAGTCGAGTCCGGTTATACCGGTTACGCCAAGTTTTCCAGTAGCGGCAATCTGCTCGAATTCCATCTCGATGGCGGCGCTGACGAATTCGTGTTCGATCCTAAGAATGGCGCGGGGCTGACCTCGATCTCACTGGACCCCGGTACCGTCGGGCTCTATGACGGTCTGACCGGATTCTCCGGTACCGAGACTGTGACCGCTTTGACTCAGGACGGTTATGGCATGGGTATTCTGGAGCAAATCTCGATTGACCCGACCGGTCTGATCATCGGTAAGTTCTCAAACGGTGTCTCGCGCAACCTGGCGCAGATCACCCTCGCCGATTTCAACAACGAAGGCGGCTTGACCAAAGCCGGCAACTCCTTGTTTACGACTTCGGCGAACTCCGGCGCCGCAATTGAGGGTGTGGCCGGTGAAACGATCTCGGCGACGATTTCCTCCGGCGCTCTGGAATCGGCTAACGTCGACCTGGCGCAGGAGTTCACGGCGATGATCATTGCACAGCGTGGTTTCCAGTCAAATGCGAGGGTGATTACCACCTCCGACAACATGCTGGACGACCTCGTGAATCTGAAGAGGTAATTATGATTAAGGTGACTCGACTCAACGATCAACTGCTGGTGATTAATGCCGACCTGATTGAATTCGTCGAGGAGTCACCGGATACCATCGTCACTTTGACCACCGGCAAAAAGGTGATGGTCAAGGAAGACAGCGACACGATAATCGACAAAGTGACAGAGTTCAAGCGGGCCTGCCGTGCCTCCGGTGCGGCAGGCCATGCCGCTTGAAGCAGCCTAAGGATAGGAATATGCCGGAAGCAACAGAACAAGCACCGGGCACGGAAGCCACAACCGCTGACATTGAAACTCCACCCAAGGCTAAAGGTGGCTCTAACCAGTTCGTCAAGATCGGCATCTTTGTCGCGATCGGAATGGTCGCCGTGGTAGCCGCCTACTTTGTCACGCTCAACGTCGTCAAACCGATGATGGCGCCGACGGCGGCAGTCTCAGGCGAGGAAGTCGTGGCGGCAGAGCCGGTCGCGGAAGTCGAGGAAGCCCCAGCGGAAGGTGAACATGGCGGCGGGCATAGTGAGTCGGCGGCCGCCGAGGAAAACTCGGAGTTCTTTTCTTTCGAGAGCATCGTGGTCAATCCTGCCGGTACGGCCGGGACGCGCTTCCTGTCCTGCAGCGTGAGCTTTCAACTGCCCGACGGCAAGGCGCACAAAGTCTTTGAGAGCGCCGAAGTGCAGATCAAGGACCTGTTGATCACAATTCTGTCATCAAAGACTGTAGATGAATTGTCGGATATCGACAGTCGCAACAAGATGCGCCGCGAGATTCTCGGTGCGGTCAATCACATGATCGCGCCGACGACTGCCAAAGCGGTGTATCTGGTCGACTTCGTGCTGCAATAGGAGCGTACCACAGTGCCGAAAGTATTGTCTCAGGATGAAATCGACGCTCTCCTGTCGAACGTCACCGGAAATGAGCCGGCCACCGAAGGAATCTCAATGACCGAAGAGAGTCTGCGCTCGGTGGTAACCTACGATTTCAAACACCCCAACCGGGTGAGCAAAGATCAGATTCGCACGCTGGAGAATCTGCATGACAACTTTGCCGGACATCTGGGCTCGACCTTGTCGGCGATTCACCGCGCGATGGTCGACATCGACTTGGTGAGTGTCGATCAGATCACTTACGCCGAGTTTGTGATGTCGCTCTCGACTCCCTCGAACACCTTTACGGTCAGCATGGAGCCGCTGGAGGGACGCTTTCTGGTCGATTTCAGCCCGATGCTGGCGTTCCTCTTTGTCGACCGCATGTTTGGCGGCTCGGGTCGCATTCTCGAGACCGAAAGGGAGCTGACCGGTATCGAGCGCACGGTGATGACAAAGATTGTCAAGAATCTCTACCGTGAGCTGGAGCGTTCCTGGGCGACGATTGTCAGAACCGAGATGAAAACCGTGTCGTTCGAAAGCAACCCGCAGTTCATGCAGATTATCGCCCCGGGTGAGACGGTGCTGGTCGTGAGTTTTCAGATCAAGATGCTCGGCAACTCCGGGCTGCTGACGATTTGCTATCCCTACATCACCCTTGAACCGGTGATGGAGGACTTGACCGGGCGACACTGGATGGACAATGACAAGAAAGAGGAAGCCACCCCGGATCACGAGTTGACAACCAACAACCTCAAAGATGTGCAGGCTGAGGTATCGGCCCTGCTGGGGAGCACGTCAATCACCATGCGTGACTTCCTCAGCCTGAAGGTCGGCGATGTGATCGCTCTGGATCAGTTGGCGAACACGCCCCTGCAAATCTATGTACAGAACGAAAAAAAATTCCTTGCGCACCCCGGGATTGTGGGCAAGCGCAAGGGCTTCCAGATAGCGGATTTCTTTAAGGGTCAATAGGAGTAGATGATGACGGAAACCACAGCCGCAGAGCAGGCCGCGTCAGCGCAAGAAGCCGCGGTGAATGCGGAAGATCCCGCTGCCGGCGCAGGGAGCGCGGAGGCCGCGGCACAGCCATCTGTTGAGCCGAAGGCCACGGATAACCTCGATCCCGATGATATCGAGATGCCGGAAGCCTCGCGTTCCGAAATGGAGAAGGAAATCCTCGCTGAAATGGAGCGCCGGGAATCGACCGAGGCGGCGGCAGATCAGACAGCGGAGAAGCAGACTGCCGCAGAGGAGGCGCCTCCATCGGCGGAGGAAGTGCTCGCCGAACTGTCGGAGTTGGAGCAGCAGGAAGCCGCCGAGAGCGGCGAGCCACAGGTTATTGGGGACGCAGTCGGCGATTCGCCCACGGTGAGTCCGGTACAGATGGGCGAACTAAAGCGCACCGGACCTTCGGGGCAACCGCGAAATATCGAAATCCTGATGGATGTCAAGTTGCCGGTCGCGATTGAGCTGGGTCGCACCCAAATGAATGTGCATGACATTCTCGAACTCGCCCCCGGCTCGGTAGTCGAGTTAAACAAACTCGCCGGCGAACCGGTCGACTTGCTGGTCAACAATAAGGTTGTGGCGCGGGGTGAGGTTGTGGTCGTCGATGAAAATTTCGGACTGCGGGTGACCAGTCTGATTTCACCTGAAGACCGCCTCAAGAGTTTGTGATGCGCCGCCTGATTCAAGCCCTGGCTGCGGTCGCCCTGTCTGCCCGAAATCTTCTGGCGCAGAGCGATGAGCCTGCGGCGACGGACTTTGGCTCCGATCTGGGGCCGGCGCTGTTCAAGCTGCTGGGCGCCTTGATTCTGATTCTGGTAATCATCTATGGCTCGGTCTGGCTGATGAAGCGCTTCTCCGGCGCCCGCGCCGGGGGTGGCGGCAACAACATCACCGTGCTGGAGCGTCATTTTCTCGCGCCCAAGCAGGCGCTCTATCTGATCCGCATCGGTCAGCGGCACATGCTGGTCGGTGGCTCCGAGTCAGGGTTGCGACATCTGACCGATCTGAGCGTCGAAGATCTCGGTCAGGGCGCCAAAGATGGAGCACGACCGGGTGAGGAGTCTAAATTCAACAAAGTCCTGAAACAGGCACGCCAAACCTTCATGCCGCTGCTGCGTGAGCGCACCACCGCGCTGGAGAAGCGTCAGTGAAGCGACTGTTCTGCATAGCGTTGCTGGCGATTATCCTGCTCGGCGCCGTCAACGTTTCGGCGCAGACATTACCGAAGATCAATCTTTCGATTGATAATGGCGGCGAGGCGGGCGGCCTCTCGACCACGATTCAGATCCTGCTGCTGCTGACAGTACTTGCGCTGGCGCCCTCGATTGTAGTGATGACCACTTCTTTCATCAGAGTGGTGATCGTGCTGGCATTTCTGCGGCAGGCGCTGGGGACAAACCAAATGCCACCCTCGCAGTTGCTGATGGGGATGTCACTGATCCTGACAATCTTTGTGATGTCGCCGGTGATCTCCAATGTTTACGACAACGCCCTGCTGCCCTACATGAATGGCGAAATCAATGAGACACAACTCTATGAAGAGGGCAGCAAGCCGGTCCGCGCCTTCCTGATGAAACAGACGCGCGAGAAAGATCTCGCCCTGTTCGTGAAGTTCTCCGGGATGGAGAAACCTGAGAGTCGCGATGATATTCCGCTGCATGTGATGGTGCCCGGCTTCATCATTTCCGAACTGCGGACCGCATTTCAGATCGCATTCGTGATCTTTATCCCCTTCCTGGTGATCGACATGGTGGTCGCCAGTGTCTTGATGTCTATGGGTATGATGATGCTGCCGCCTATCCTGGTGGCGTTGCCGTTCAAGGTGCTGCTCTTCGTGCTGGTCGATGGCTGGTATCTGGTCATCAAATCGCTGCTGGAGAGTTTTGTGGCGGCGGGAGGCTGACGATGACACCGCAATATGTTCTGGCGCTGGGCAAAGAAGCGATCATGGTGGTGCTGTTGGCGGCGGCGCCGATGCTGGCTTTCGGACTGGTCGTCGGCTTGGCCATCGCAATTTTCCAGGCGGTGACCCAGATTCATGAAATGACGCTGACTTTTGTCCCGAAAATCATCGCCGTGGCGCTGGCACTGCTGGTATTTCTGCCCTGGATCATCAGTCTGGTGACCGGTTTTACGGAAAGGCTCTTCGGCAATATACCGAATTTGGTCGGCTAGAAAAAATTTCCCCTCGGTCTGTCAAATCGCTCCCTATTGGAGTTCTCCCATACTTTGACTTTCGGCTAAAGCACTGCTTGGCAACATCTTAATGTCGCCAAAGAAGCGGCACGGCACTTGCAATTGCTTCAGCTAATTGGATGTGAATTTAACCGGTGCAGACAGGAATCGTGCTGGGACTAACTCAAGATAATGTGCTCATCTACCTCCTGACCACCTTTCGGGTGGCAGGATTGTTCGCAATTGCGCCGGTCTTGGGCCATCGGCTGGTGCCGGTGCAGGTGAGGATTCCGCTGACCCTGCTGTTGGCCTATTTCCTGTTCTCCTACACCGGCAGTGTGCCGATCGAACTCGGCGAGAGTCTCTGGCCGCTGGCCGGACTGGCCTTAAGGGAGTTTGGCTTCGGCGTGTTGCTCGGATTCCTCTTCCAGATTCTTTTCCTCGGCGTGCAGTTCGGCGGTGGCGTGATCGGTTACCAGATCGGTTTTGCCCTGGTCAATGTGATCGATCCTTCGACCTCCACCAATGTCTCAATTATTTCGCAGATGAAGTTGTTAATCGCAACTCTCGTGTTTCTCTTGATAAACGGTCATCACGTCGTTTTGCAGGCACTGTTCGAGTCGTTCAAGCTGGTGCCGCTAGGGCAGATCAGCCTTAATACACTCGCTGCCGAAGGAATCGTGCGTTTCGCCGGCGAGACTTTCATCATTGGTGTCAAGTTAGCCGCGCCGGTCGTGGTGACCCTGTTTGTGACCGATCTTTGCCTCGGCATTCTGGCGCGCACCATGCCGCAAATGAATGTCTTCATCGTCGGCTTTCCGCTCAAGATCGGCGTAGGGCTGTTCATTCTGGCGACGACTTTGCCGCTCTTTGGCTATGTCTTCACCAAGCTTTTCGACAGCACCTCAATCGAAGTCATGCAGATAACCCGTGGGCTGGCAGGATAGTCATGGCGGAACAGGAATCATTCCAGGAAAAAACCGAGAAGGCAACCCCGAAGAAGATTCGGGATGCCCGCGAAAAGGGGCAGGTCGCTCGCTCGCAGGAGCTGTCCTCGGTGGCGGTGATGCTTACCGGCGGGCTGGCGCTTCTGACTCTGGGACCGATGATGGCTGCCAACCTTCGCGGTATGGCAACCTGGTTGTTCCAGGACTGCTGTCATTTCACGCTGACTTCGGAGTCCACGCCGAAATTGTTGATGCAATTCGGTGCGACCGCCGGGATCGCCGCGGCGCCGGTGATCGGATTCATCGCCGTGATCGCCGTCGGTGTGAGTTACCTGCAAGTCGGCAATCTGTTCTCGACCAAAGCGCTGGAGCCGAAGCTGGACCGAATCAGCCCGACCAGCGGCTTCAAAAGACTGATCAACGCGCGCGCCTTCTTCAACCTGGGCCGCGACATTCTTAAGCTCGCAATTATTGTCCTCGTCGCTTTCTTCGCGATCAAACGCGAAGTGCCGATCTTCGTGAGTTTTCCCGATCTCTCCGTGGCGCAGATCGCCGCGCAGATGTTCGATATCGCCTTCCGGGTCGCGTTCAAAGTCGTCGCGACCCTGATCGTCATCGCCTTCGCAGATTTCGCCTGGCAGCGCTTCGACTATTTCAAGGGTCTCCGCATGACCAAGCAGGAAGTCAAAGATGAGCTGAAGCAGACCGAAGGTAACCCGCTGATCAAGGGTCGGATTCGCTCGCTGCAGCGTGAGGTCGCGCGACGTCGCATGATGGCCGACGTCCCGAAGGCCGATGTCGTGGTAACCAACCCGACTCATGTCGCGGTCGCGCTGAAGTACGACTCGCAGGCGATGGCGGCGCCGACGGTGGTGGCCAAGGGGCAGCGGCTGATCGCCGAGGCGATCAAGCGCATCGCCAAAGAGGCGCGCGTGCCAATCGTCGAGAACAAGCCGCTGGCGCGGACGCTCTTCAAAACAGTGGAAATCGGCATGCAGGTGCCGGCTAGCCTCTACCGGGCGGTTGCCGAGGTGCTGGCCTATGTCTATAGCCTGAAAAGCGGGAAACACTAGGTAAAGACCGATGAACTTCAAGGGACATACCGACATCATCCTCTCAGTCGCCGTGGTGGGCATTGTCGCAGTACTGATTCTGCCGATCCCGGCCGGTTGGCTCGATATGATGTTGTCGGCGAATATTACGCTGTCCCTCGTGATTCTGGT
>JBDRQZ010000150.1:0-14238 GCA_043826025.1 bacterium
GCAAAGCCCGCCATCGGCGGCGGCCGGCAGATGAATCGTGAATGGTTTGTCAGCGTCGAGCCGGAAACGGAAGCGGTCGATGTTGCGCGGCACATGCTGCGCGCGGAACAGCGCGGTGACAATCCCGGCACGGCGCTCCGGTTCGGAGAGCACAATCCGACCAACACGATCATCACCGAAAATCGAGCCCAGATCGAGAAGCTGTTCAAAGGCTCCACTGTAGCTGCCATAATCCATCTCGACTCTGACTTTGTAGGTGCCGCTGGTGCGCAAGGTGACATAACTGAGCCGGTATTGACCACCCAGATCTTTTCTGATCTGCTCAAGCTCCGACTGGAATGAGGCAATGCTGGCGGCGGGATAATACTCGCCGCCGGTCTGCTCGCAGACATTCCGCAACGTTGTTTCATTGGCGGTTTCGCCGGTACCGATGATAAACACCGATGCCTGCCAGTCGCCGGCAGCGGTGCGGACATCGGCAGGAGTCAACTCGGAGGAGGTTTCCCGGCCATCGGTGATCGCTACCACCAGCCGCCGCCGACCATCCTCGATATCACCCTCAAACAGGTCGATGGCGGCCGCCAGCGCATCCCAGTTACGCGAGGAGCCGTGATCGAAATTCGAGGCGACGAAATCATCGAGGCTTTCATGCAGCAAGCTGTGGTTGGAGCTGAAGGGTGCGATGATGCCGGCCTCGAGGTTGCGATCGTGATATTCCATGATTGCCAGTCGATGCCCGGTGGCCAGACTGTCGATCAGGTCATGCGCCCATTCCACCATCAGGTCGATTGCGGTGAGACTATCCTGCTCCCAGCTCGCCATGCTGTTGGTGAAGTCCAGCAAGAGCACCAAATCCATTTCGAGATTGGCGGCATTGCTGACGAAGTATGAAGTCTCGGTGTAGTCGATTTCTTCACCATCTTCGAAGATCCGGAATGATGATTGCAGATCGCCATCCGCGACGGCCACCGCGTGATTGGCGGCATCGGTGACTCGAAAAGTAAACTGCACCTGCGAGGGCGACTGCAGCGCCGCCTGAACGTTCTTGAAACTCACCGTGCCGGAACTGACCGGCGGGGTAGGATCGGCCTTGTTGCCGGTGTCCTCTGTACAACCGAAGCAGAATATCGACAACGCGGTCAAAGCCAGCAGTAGTCTTGAAGTGCGCATGGCAGACCTCCTCAAGAGCGAATATTCGGGGCGAGGCCGCCCACAAGCCAGAGCATTCCAGTTAGAGGTTAGCGATCAACAATGGATTGGTAAAGGCAAAAAAAGCGACGCCATAGAATCGGCAGATGAGGGCATCTGCCGGGCACAACCAAGCACTAGACGGAGGTGCGAGCAAGCCTTGGCTGAGTCAACAAGCTTACAACCACAACCGTCAGCAGCGATGCGAAAAAGCCGGGAATCATTTCGTAGAGGTTGTTCTTTAGCACCGGCACGAAATACCAAATGATCACGACTACCGTCCCGACCACCATCCCGGCGGCAGCACCGGCCCTGGTGGTCTTCTTCCACCAGAGTGAAAGCAGCAGCGGCGGCCCAAAGGCTGAGCCGAGACCTGCCCAGGCAAAGAGCACCATCCAGTAAACAAGTTGCTCCGCCTGATAAGCAAGAATGAAGGCGACAATGCCAATCGCCAGCGTAGTCAAACGGGACAGAGTCAGGAGTGTTTTCTGACTCGCCTTGCGGTTCACCAATTGATGATAGATGTCCTCGGAGATCGCCGATGTGCAGATCACCAACTGGCTGTCCGCAGTCGACATCATCGCCGCAATTGCACCGGAGATCAGGATGCCCGCGGTCCAGGGTGGAAAGAACATCTTGACCATGTAGGGCATGATCTGCTCCTGGTCGGTGATCCCCAATGAGGCGGACAAGTCATTGCCGCCAAACTTGGCGATGGCGGTCAGCCCAATCAGCACCGCACCGGTGAACGCCAGTATCGCCCAGACTCCGGCGATTACAGTTCCCCGTTTCAGTTGTTCCGGATCGCGGATCGCCATGAAGCGGGTGACCAGATGTGGTTGTCCCATGTAGCCCAAGCCGACGCCGAGACCACCGGCGATCAGTGACACAGCCAGCCAGCCACTTTTGTCCTGCGTCATGCTGGTCAAATGCGAACCAACCGCCGCCACTCCATCGTGCATCGCCCCCAGTCCCCCTAACTCGATCAGAATCGCCAGGGGCAAAAGTACCAGGGTGAACAGCATGATGAACCCCTGGAAGAGATCGGTCCAGGCCACCGCAAAGAAGCCGCCCATCATGGTGTAAGCGACAATAATGAAGGCGCCGATCAGCATGCCGATCAGGGGCGAGAGTCCGAAGGTGATGTTGAGCACCTTGCCCGCCGCCTGAAACTGCGCCGCGACATAAGCGGTGAAGAAGAAAATAATGATCGCGGTGGCGATCATGCGCACCAGACGGGACTTATTGGCGAATCGTGCCTCGAAATAGTCGGGAATGGTCAGCGCGTTGAAGCGTTCCGAGTCAACCCGCAGCCGCTTGGCAATAGCTGTCCAGGAGAAAAGGATTCCGCAGACGCAACCGATTGCGGTCCAGAAGGCTGAGAAACCGCCGGCCAGCGCAATGCCGGGCAGCCCGATCAACAGCCAGGCCGACTCGCCCGAGGCACGCTCCGAAAGGGTGACTACCCATACCCCTAACCTTCGTCCCGCCAACAAATAGTCGGCAAGGGTGTGAGTCAGGCGCAGGGTGAGGATTCCTACCACCAGAATCAGAATCAGATAGAGAATGAAGCCCAGCAGAGTGCTGTCCATCGTCGGCACGCTCCTTCCCGCGAGTACCGGCATTTTCTGAACCAAAAGTAATCGGCAGCGGAGTCAATTCAACAAAAACCAGGGAGGTCTGCACGCCTGAGATTTTTGGAATTTGTTAAACAATTGTTGAGAATTTCTTGATAGGAGACTTGCGTTATCGGCAGTTTCGCTTATACTCTCACGGGGTTCGCGAAGTTGGTTGCTTTAAATCGCGAAAAGAACGCTATGACAAACTCAGGATGGGCTTCCCCCATAAACCGTGCCTTGTGCAGTTCAATGCTAATTGGAAAACATCGATGAAATTCTCCAGATTACACCAGTGGACCGATGACCCGCGCGAAGCGGTCAAAATCCAGGAGCGCTTTCGCAGCCTGATTTCACTCAAACCGACCAGGAGCGCGTTCAAGTTGGTCGGCGGCGCCGACGTCGCTTACTCGAAAAAAGACAACATGGCGTTCGCCACGGTGGTGGTGCTCAAGACCCCCGAGATGGAATTGATCGAGAAGGTGCGCGCCCAGGCGAACGTCACTTTCCCTTTCATGCCCGGTTACTTCTATTTCCGCGAAGGTCCGGTGATCACCAAGGCGCTGACCCGGCTCAAGATCGTGCCCGATGTCTTTCTTTTCGACGGGCATGGCATCGGCCATCCGATGGGAATCGGTATGGCCTCGCAACTGGGGATTCTCTTGGGGATGCCGGCGGTAGGTTGCGCGAAGAAACTGCTCTGTGGTGAAGCTGATGAATTGGGCAATGAGGTCGGCGACACCGCGCCGATTCACTATCAGAACAAGGTCGTTGGCGCTGCCGTGCGGTCGCGCGAAAATGTGAAGCCGCTCTTTGTGTCACCGGGACACATGATTGATGTCGATACTTCGGTGCAGTTGATTATCGACCTGTTGCGTGGCTATCGCCTGCCGGAGCCGTTGCGACTGGCGCATGTAATGGCCAATAAACAGCGTCGCAACTACGACAACAGCTATAGCAGACCCAGACGCTAGGCGGCGTCGGGAAGTTGGAACGACTTGAGGGGATGGCGCAGCCGCTCGTAGCTGCGCCGCAGTAGCTTGTTGCTGTAGCAGAGCACGGTGCTCTCAGCCACCGTCGCGTAGACTTCGCTACGAGTGATTTTCACCCGCTCCCCCGCCAGCAGACGGTCAAGGTCTTCTTTCACGGCCACCAGGGTCTTGACTGCGAAAAACAGCGGCCACAGACAGAACAGCCGCATACGTACTTCACGCCGGGGAATCAGCAGCGTGTAGTTGAGCGCATCATCAAGGTGATGCCCTGCTTTCTCAATCAATTCCAGAAGCAGCGATCGGGCCTGGGGACGGTGCTCGACGGCAAACAACTGCTCAATCGGAACTCCGTGCCGTGCGGCCAGCTCGGTAGGCAGATAACACCAACCGCGCTGGTAGTCCTCATGGCAGTCCTTGATAATGTTGGTCAGTTGCAGACCCAGACCAAAAGAGACTTCCAATTGCTGCGCATGTTTGACGGCGCTACTGCTCATCGCCGGAGCGTGTTGCGCAAAGAGCTTGGTAAGCATCACGCCGACCGTGCCGGCGACATAGTAGCAGTATTGTTCGAGATCGTTCAACGTGCTCAGAGTGCGCAGCCGCTTGATAGCACTGTCGCGACCTTCGACCGTGTCCTGCATCCCGGCCGACATCTCCAGGACACACTTGCTGATCGCCGCCTGCGAGCCCAGCGGCAAAGTCGTGAACACCTGCATTACCCGGTCGGCATTGCGCACCAGCACATGGTATGGATGTTGTGCGTTGTCGGTTGCGAATGACTGCGACCAGCCGCGCAGGCGCTCGGGGCGATAGTCGGCCTCGGTGAAGATCGCCTGGAAGTCGTTGAGCAATTCTCGTTTTTTCTCGCTCGGCAGCTGTGGTGAATCTTCGACGGTATCGGCAATGCGGCAGAAGAGATAGGCGGTCAGCACCGCGCGCTTCAGATCGCCGACGAGGATCGAGATATTCAGCGCGAAAGTGCGCGAAACCTGCGGCAGGATGTGCCGGCAAAATCGATAGGCGGCTTTACTGTCGGCATCCATGATCGCAGGATAGCCAATCGCCGCCGTCGACAAAAGGGATTTGTGATTTCGGTTCCGATCGGGTAGCGGCGGCTCTGTCAGGCGGAAGCGGCGAGCACCGGGATGATCATCGGCGCTTCGGCCTCCACATACTCCTGCAGTTGGACCTCACCCGCAGAATCGACGGTGATGAAATTCGGATGCTGCTTGCCGGTCCAGCAGCCGCTGTTGTAGTACCAACTTCCCGTCTCGGGATATTCGACGGCGTCGGCGAAGTGGGTGTGCCCGGCAAAGAGCGCATCGTAGGACTTGCCCTGTTTGTGAGCGTACTTCATCAGTCCCTGCGCGACCTCATCGTTAATACGCAGCCACTTCTTACTTTTCTCTTTGACATAGCGGCTGATACGCTGCTGCGGGCCATCAAGCTGCTGAATAACCTCATAAATCCAGGCGGGAATCCTGCTGAGCGTCGGATAGTTCATAATCCACTTATCAAATTGATGGCCATGCATCGCCAGAAACGACCTGTCCGCTACCTGCCACTCATATTCTTCATAGACAGTGACGCCGACCAGATGCGACATCAGGTCGATCAACGCGAGGTCATGGTTGCCCGCGACCCAGATGACCTTGGCGTTGCTTTTCTCATCGGTGATCTCGCGGATCAGCCCGACGACCTGCCAGGCATGTCTTGTCAGACGGTCGAAATTCAAACCGTCGAAAATGTCGCCCAGCAGCAGCAACTGATTGAAACGCCAGCGGTGCTTGCCCGCACGATAGCTGCGGAGCAGCCGCAGCAGCGATCCGGCGCGACTAACTCGCGAGCCGAGATGTACGTCGGAGACGACCAGGGTGTGGATCGGTGATGAAATCGTGTCGAACATTCGCTTCAATCCTTCGTTAAGGCCCTCCAACCAGGCCTGTTAAAAACCTGCGGGAGCCTTCCGCTTCATATCTTCCGGCTCGATAGTGGCCTCCACTTCAGGCCCATCCCGTTGGCCTTCCCACAATCCCTGTAACTGAAGATCAAGAAGCCAAAAGCATTCATCTGGATAGAACGCCGGCTCTGTTAGGGCGATGTTAGGATATGGAGAGAAGTATGTTTACGGGGATCCTGGCCAACGGCGGACGTATAACAGATATGAACCACCACCGCGCAGCGCCGGCGCTGCTTCTCGGTATTCTTGCCGCAGGATCGATTCTGGCGGCCGATGAGCCGCCGACGGTCGCCGATCCTTTGCCCTTTGCGGTCGAATTGCAAATGATCGGCGGCGGAATCGAGGCGGGCGCTGAATTCGCGTTGGGGGTTTTCTGTGCCGACACAACCTTGCCACTCGGAGGCTTTAACCTGCTGATTGAGTACGATTTCGGTGACCTGGTGCTCGATTCGGCGACCTTGGGCAGCTTGACAACTGGTGAGTGGGAATATTTCGACATCAGCACCGGCTTTGTCAATCGGGAGGATGAGGCCGATTTGCGTACCTGGCTGCGGCTGGTGGCAATTGCGGATTCTCACGCTGAGTCGAAGCACCCCAGTGCGCGCAGTCTGGTCGGCCCCGGGGAGCTGGCGCGGCTCTACTTTTTTGCGACTGATGCGCTGGCCGCCGATTCGACCGGTCTGCGCTTTTTCTGGCGGGATTGCGGCGACAACAGCTTCTCCGACCTTAGCGGCAACAAGCTCCTGTTGGCCGTAGAAACTGACAGCGTCAGAATCGATGGTATGTCCTATAGAGGAGTCGATCCGGAGTGTTACGACAACCGGCGCAATCCGCCCTTGCCCGTGATCAGCTTCCGCAACATTTGGCTGCGAATCCCGGCAACAGACCCGATTCTCCCCGACAGCAGTTAGAACTCGGCGCCAAAGCTAACGTAGTGATGCGGCTTGCTGACCTTATCGAGATCATGCGCCCAGGCAAGATCGTAACGCAGCAGGAAAATGCCGAGATTGGCCCGCGCGCCCAGACCGAAGCCTGACTTAATCCCCAGCAAGCGCGGCGATCCGCCGACACTGGTCGCGCCCTTGAACTCTTCATTGCGGCTCCAGGTAGCTCCAACATCGAGGAACATCGCGCCACTCACTCGCGCCAGCACCAGTGGTAGCGGGAATGACATGGCGAAGTAATCGAGGAAGGGGTAGCGGAATTCCGCATTTATGAGCGCGTACTTGGAGCCGGTGAACTCAAAATAGTCATAACCGCGCAGCGGGGTGATCGTCTTGGAGAAGTAGAACCCCTGCACGCTGTACTCGTCGAGACCTGAATCGACGCCACCGATGTAATTGGTGGTGCCGCCCATGTAGTAAGTCTTCTTGTCGGAGCCGAAGGAAGCGCCGCCCGTCAATCGCAGCGCCAACATATATGCTCCGCGAATGTGCCAGTACTTGCGGTAGTCAAGCTCGGTGGCCCAATAACTGCGAGAATTGGAGGTCAGCGGAATCGCCCGCTCCCATTTGACTTTCCAGCGACTGCCGTTGACCGGACCGGTCAGGCCCCAGAGCACATTGTCATGAACCAGGGAAAGCTCGGCGAAGGTCGCCTCAACGTTGGCGTCGTCGTAAGGCGGATCGTAATAGGTGCGATCGATAAAGGTGTGACTGACATCGAGCTGGATCCGCCGGAACATGCTGAACGGATACCAGACTGAGCCCATGAGTCCATAAGTGCGATCGGAGAACAGCCGGTTGATCGGGTCGATGAAATAGTTCTTATTATGGAAGATCCCGACCCCGAAATCGAGCCGCTTTGTGCTGTTCAGATAGATCGCGGTCAGGTTTGACTGGTTGATCGAGTTGACCAGATCGGTAAAGATAAAGAACTGATGGTTGCCCAGATAGTCGCTTACCAGAATCAACGACTGACCCCGCAAACCGTAGAACGCATCATAGGAGACGCCGCCGGTCACCAGGTCGGGCGTAAATTTGACTTTGTAGTCCTTGACTTCATACTCGCCGCCGGGCAACGGCTGGTAGAGCGTGTCGCGCCCATCATCGAGCGGCAGATCATTCAGCGGTCCGCGCGCCAGCGGACCGGCCTCATCATCATCTTTCTGAGGCGGCCGGAAAACGTAGTCATCTCCCTCTTCCGGTTCCGCCGCCATGGTTGAGTCACCGGTCTCGGAATCATCTTCCTCGATGATGTTGCCCGCAAGTTTGGTCGAATCGGACTGCTCTATCGGCTGCACGCCGACATATTCGGCATCCATGTCGCCGCGGAAATATGAGGTCAGCGCCAAGGGCTCCCGGTCGGGCGACAGCGGTTTGATATCCTTAAGCAGATAGATGTCATAGCCCGCCTTGTGGAAGGAGGAAAACGCCAACTTGTCGCCATCAGGCGACCAGGAAGGCGACTTGATGCCGGTCAGGATATCTGTGATCGGGTAGGGTGCCGAAATGTCGTTAAGCTCTTGAATATAGAGATTGTCAATGCCATTCAGATTGGAGACAAAGCAAATCTTGGTGCCATCCGGTGACCACTGCGGATAACGACACTGCCCATCCTGCCTGGTGATCGGTGTCATCTCATGGGTCTCGAGCTTAAAAGTGTAGATATTGTAGGTGCCATATGTAAACTCACCCGGAGCGTCGGGATACAACGGCCGATCGGAGGCCAGCGCCAACAGTTTGCCATCTGGAGAAAAAGTCAGATCTTTGTCATCGTAACGATCGTTGGTAAGTTGCAGCCACTCGCCCCCTTCCGGATTGACGAGATAAATATCGGCCTGACCGCGACGGACTCCGGTGATCGCGATCTTGTCGTCGACGCTCCAGGTTGGTGAATAGAGCGCACTGAACCGGGGGCGCATTTTGTTGATTACTTTGTCTTTGTCGAGATCATAGATAAAGAGCGCATCGAAACCATTCGATTTGGCAACAAAGGCGATCTTGCGACCATCGGGCGACCAGCACAATCCGGTAACAAAGGAGTGCAGCGATTCGAGGTCACCGGAACGAGCGGACTTGACAAGCCGTTTGAGGCGGGTGCCATCCACCGCGCTGACCAGGTAAATCTCTGTATAATCGGAACGGTCGGAGAAAATCGCCAGCTTGTCGCCATCGGGCGAAAAAGCAGGCGCCTCGTTGAAATAGGAGCCATCCTTCTCATGGTTGGTCAGGCGCTTGCCGATTTCCGCCGGTTCTTTGCGGTTCGCCAACTCCGGCCAGTAGATCCGCTTCATGTGCTTGGCGAAATCCTCGTAGAGCTGCTTCTGCGAGAGGCCGATTGAGCCTTTCAGGGCTCGTTCGATATTCAGAGATGAACGGCCGCGACTGATGATCTCATGGAGCTTCTCTTCGCCAAACCGGTCGACGATGTACTTCACTATCGCCTGGCCTTCTTTGTAAGCCAGATAGCCGCCGAGATACTCGAGCGGGTACAGATAGTTATTGATCGTGGCGTCCCGCACCACCATGTCGGCCTGATAGTCCCAGCCATGACGCGAGGAGTATTCGGCATAACCCTCCGCCAGCCAGAGCGGCAGATCAAACAGGTATTGTCGCGAGACCAGCGAGCCGAAGGCGTGACCGTAAAGCCAGTCAAAGGTCACGGCGTGAGTCAACTCGTGGTGCAGCACATGGCGGAGGTCTTCATAGGAGCCGTTGAAAGGCACGACCACCCGGTTCTTGAAGGTCTCGGTGAAGCCGCCGACGCCCTCGGGCAGCAGCGATGACGTTACATTGGTCTGCTGAAATTCGTTCGGGGAGTTGTAGAGAAAGACCGGCACCCGCCCGTGCAGATGATAATTCAGTTCATCGGAGACTTCTACATAGGAGGACTCCAACACAGCCACGGCGAATTTGGCCAGCTCGTATTCATCTTCATAAAAGTAAATGTCAAAGTTCGGCGACTGGATGTAGGACCAGTCGAAATCTTTATACTGAACCTTGTTCTTACCGAAGTACTCTTCCTGAGCGAAGAGGCTGCCGACCGGAATCAATAAAGATAACAGCAGCAGACAGGCAGTCCTTCTCATGGGGCGTTCTCCTGATAATCGCAAATTAAGTTTCGCTCTCCTGCCGGATATCGGCACCGGCCAGGCGTAGCTTTTGAGGCAGGTTTTCATACCCGCGCTCTATGTGATATATTCGTCTGATCTCACTGCTGCCGTTAGCCGCCAGGCAGGCGGTCACCAGCCCGGCGCCGGCGCGGATGTCGGAAGCCATAAGGATCGCGCCCGCAAGCTCCGAAACTCCTTCAATGGTAGCGACTTCACCACTGATGGTGATTTTTGCGCCCAGCCGGTTCAATTCCATACAGTGAGAAAATCTATCGTCGAAAATCGTCTCGCGCATGTGCGAAGTGCCCGCCGCCACACAGCTCATGGCGACGAAGCAGGGTTGCAGATCGGTCGGAAACCCGGGGTATGGATAGGTCAGAAAGTCGGTGGCGCGCAGCCGACCTGCGGTCTTGATCGTGATCGCATCCTGCTCAGTGGTGAGTTCACAACCCATGGTGCGCAACTTTGACAACACGATTTCCAAATCATTTGGGCAGGCGTCGGTGACTGTCAGTTCGCCGCCGCTGGCCGCCGCCATACAGAGCAAAGTCCCTACTTCCAGACGGTCTGGCATCGGCCGATATTCAATCGCCTGCAAAGATTTTACGCCCTTAATGTCGATCCGGGTTGAGCCGGCGCCGCTGATTTGCGCCCCCATTTGGTTGAGAAACTCAGCCAGATCGACGACCTCCGGGTCACAAGCGGCGTTGACGATCCGGGTGTTACCGTCGCTCAGCGCCGCCGCCAGCATGATATTCTCGGTGCCGGTGTGAGTGGGGCGGTCAAAGTGGACGGTGCCGCCTTTGATGCGGCCGCGCGCCATGACATAGCCGCCCTCTTCGGAAATCTGTACACCCAGTTGCGCAAGTCCCATCAAATGCAAATCGACCGGCCGCTGGCCCAAAGAGCAGCCGCCCGGCAGCGAGACTTTGGCTTCGCCCCGCCGACCGACCAATGCTCCCAAGACCAGAAACGAAGCCCGCATCTGCCGGACCAGATCGTAGGGAGCTTCAGTGCCTGTCAGATTTCCAGCGTCCAGATCGACCGTCCCGCTGCTTTGGTCTCTGCTCATTTTGACACCCAAATGCTCCAGAACTTGCAGCATAACGTTAATGTCCCGCAGGCGAGGCGCATCCTGGATGCGAGTAACGCCGGAATCGGCGAGCAACGCGCCGGCGAGAATCGGCAAAGTAGAATTCTTGGAGCGCATTGCGCCGAGGGTGCCGCTTAGTGGCCGGCCGCCGTTAATCACATACTTATCCATAGTTTATGTCCCGGACTTGGCGCTGCTGGCCGAGTCGATTACATACTTGAAACGCTCAATACCCATTTGAAGTTCAATCTAAATGCTTAAAGGTTTTCGACAAGGAGGTGCAGCCTTCGATACTGGAGTTCGCCGGCATTAATCAGACGCCAACCGGGGCGCTGAAATCCCTTGCGTTTAGCAACTTAGATACCCCGATCACCCTTCGGGGCCGGGGGAAAAAGGAGTTGACAAACCATGCCCGCTTCTGTAATATGCCACAACGTGTTTTGGCAACTTGGCGTTTTTTGCGTCCATAGTGTGTGTGGGAGAGGGTGCAAACCCCACCTGAAGCGACCTGAACAGGATGTTAATTGGCTTGCGAGCTTGGAGATAATCACCAAAACATGGAGCAGATAATGACGAGGCGATTGCTAAGTGCGTCGTTACTGATACTGCTTGTAGTCCTGCTCTGCGGCAGCACGGTACTGGCGGGCGGTTGGCAATATTCCGCCGTCGGAGCGCGAGCCAAAGGGCTGGCCGGCGCTTATCGGGCGCTATCCGATGACTGGAGCGGTATCTACTACAACCCGGCAGGACTGGCTTACCTGAACAGCAATTCGTGGAATGTGACCGCTGAGACCAGTACGCCGCGGCCGGAAGTTCAGACCAACTTCCAGCTCAACGGCTACGACCTGGGGTACCTTGATGGTCAGACGCGCTACCCCCACGATCAGACGATGCTCTGGGGATCGAGTTCGATTGTCGTACGGCCGGACGTGGCCGGGCCTTTCGCTTTCGGTGGTGCTGTCTATCAGTCCTTCGATCACAACTCGGATATGAACCTGTTCTACCTGAGGCAGGCTTACTCCAGCGAGGGCACCATGCCGGAACGCAATCATCTGTCGAATTTCGACGTGATTGCATTTCATCCGGCGATCGCGATGAAATTTTCCGAGGACCGGATCGCAGTCGGCCTGGGCTTGCCGATCTATCGTGGCGATATGTTCATCGATCAGGTACGGCTGGTGCAAAATCCTTACGGTTACGTGCTCGATGTGCGGCCTTATGAGTATTTCCCTAAACTCTATCAGATTGATGGTTTCGGCTACGGCGTGGGATTCAACTTCGGCGTGCAGTTCCGGCCCAATGAGAAGGTGAGTCTCGGCGCCTCCTACACTTCCAGCGCCAAGATCAAGATCGATGGCACGAGCAGCGAAGAAGTCTTCCTGCCCTACAATCGCGGGATTGTCAATCTGTACAACGATCCCTCGGCGAAGCAGGACTCCTTGCAGACCGAGATTTTCACCGCTTTCTCCGGCGGCACGTTTACTTCGACGAGCGATTTCGAAGCGGACCTGAAGCTGCCCTCAGAGTTCGGCTTCGGCATCGCTTACCAGGCAAATGAGAAGTGGCTGCTGGCGGCCGACATCGTGTTCACCCGCTGGTCCGAGTTTGAGGATCTCGACATCAAGATCTCGAATCGGCTGATGGAGCGCACGGTCTATCCGACCTGGCGGGAGATGTTCTCCGATCTTTACATTCCGATCCAGTGGGATGACAAGATGAAGGTCAGCCTCGGGGCTGAGGGCGTACTCAATAATCGCTGGACGGTGCGCGGCGGCTACATGTTCGATCAATCGCCGATCCCGGATGAGACGTTCTCCGAGTTGTTTATGGATACCGGCACAAAACACCATCTGACCCTGGGCGCCCGCATGGAGCTGAGCGAGACGATCTATTTCGAGGGTGCGGTGGAAGGTGTGTTTTATGCGGAGCGCACATTTAACACGGCAGTTGATGTCAATGGTGACGGCTACTTTGACAACCTGCCGGGAACTTACAAGAACCTGACCTTGAGCTCCACATGGGCGTTCAACTATAGATTCTAGCTGAGGTAGCCAAGATGAAGCATTCTAACATAATGATAATTTTCCTTCTGGGAGTGTTAGCGTTGCTGGCCATCGGCTGCACCCAGCGGGACAACCCCACTCTCCCTGAACGACCGCTGGCCGGCACGATTGTTCAGGCAACCCATCAGTATAATGGGCTAACCGGCCTGCAGGACCCCGACCGCTCCCGTCATGCGGCGCGGCGCGTCTTTGCTTATCTGCCCAGTGGTTATCGCCTCGACATCGTCGGTCAACGTTACCCGGTGCTCTACCTGCTGCCGGGTTATGATGGCGAAGCTTCGTTCGAGTACTCCTACGGCAACGAGAACTATTACATGCTCGCCAACATTGCGGTGATCGCCGACCGCTTGATCGCCGATGGCGAAATCAAGCCGATGATCATCGTACTGCCCGACGCCTCGATTCCCTATGGCGGCGCCTTTTACGGCGACTCCGAGTTGGACGGGCCGTGGGAAGACATGATGGCGCGCGAGCTGGTCGACTATGTCGACGCTACCTACCTGACGCTGGTCGATCAGGCCGACTATGAGGACAAAGACTTCCGCGCTATCGCCGGTCATGCCTCCGGCGGTTATGGCGCGATGCGGCTGGCGATGGATTATCCCGATCAGTACAACTCGGTCTCGGCAATCGACGCTCCGCTGGCTTTCAGCGAGCTGCCGCAACTCTTTGGCGATTATCTGACCGAATCCAACATCACCAGCTCAGCCAGTTATTTTGCCACCGACACTACCGGCATGCGTTCACAGCCTTACAAAATCCTGCTCTTGTCAATGGCGGCGACTTTCTCCCCCTCCGGGGTCAAAGATGAGACGACGAAGTTCGGCAAGCTGCAAATCGGGCTGCCCTTCGACTATGAAGGCAACACAATCGACACGATCTGGTCGAAGTGGATGGACAACGACCTATATTCCTGGTTGGACCTGCCGGATTATCAGGCGGCGCTGAGTGGTCAGCACATCTACTTCGAGTCAGCCACCAGCGATATCGGTTTGACCGGATTCAATGCGCAGACGGAAATTTTCCAGCAGCGCTTGACGCAGTTGGGAATCGCGTACAGCAGCGCTACTTATTCCGGGTATGAGGGTTACGATGCGCGGTCGCGCTCTTTCCTCTATGATCGCCTGGAGTACATTCTCAAGTTCCATGATCAGTATCTGCGCGATCGTTTCGGTCAATTCTAGAATCAGTCTAGCAAGACGCCGGGTCTGAGCAACGGGCCCGGCGCTTTTTATTTGTGAGAGCCTGTCAATGAGTACCAATGAGTATGAC
>JBDRQZ010000151.1:0-6214 GCA_043826025.1 bacterium
CCTCGATCTCCACTAGTTTTTCATCTTCAAAACAGGCCACACCAAAGCGCTGCGGCCGCTCAACCTCTTTGAGCAACAATTGGGCGCCCAGATCGCTCCGGGCGAATTCGGCGACATGTTCGCCGATGCCATGTTCGAGAATGTTATCGCCCAGGATCACGCAGACTTTCGACTGACCGACAAAATCGCGGGCCAGTGAGAGTGCTGCCGCAATGCCGGCCTCACCCTCCTGATAGGCGTAGGAGAGACGTTTGAGACCGAATGGTGCGCCATCTTGCAGGACCGGCAGAAAGTGTCCGGCAAAGGGACCGCCGGTAACAACCATGATGTCGCGGATGCCGGCGGCAACCAGGGTCTGGATCGGATAGAAAACCATCGGCCGGTCATATACCGGCAGCAGATGTTTGTTGGTCACCCGGGTCAGTGGATCGAGTCGTTTACCCAATCCGCCGGCCAGCACTACGCCTTTGATTTCCGTTAAGTCGGTCATATTCTATCTGCTTTGCCCGGTCTGCATGGTAATTTTATAAGTTAGCAGCCGGCGGTTGCCATTTCAAGCCGAATCTGCTATTATCGCCGCAATGGTACAGATCATCGCGCATCGCGGCAGCAGCCGGCTGCATCCCGAAAACACGGCAGCGGCATTCGCGCACGCAGTCGAGTCGGGGGCGAATCTGCTTGAGGTCGACATCCGCCGCTCCTGCGACGGTGTCCTCTACTGTTTCCATGATAACCAGTTGCAGCGACTGACCGGCTGCGCCGGCACAATCGAACAGACAGCCAGCAACGAACTCGATTCGCTCCAGGTCAACGGCGCGGAGCCCCTGCTGCGTCTTGAGGAATTTCTGCGGCTATTCGGTGACCGTGCCGGAATTGTGCTCGATATCAAGTCGGCCCGGATTGAGGAGTCATTGCTGCAGGCGCTCGATAACGGCTCCCCTGCACGCGAAGTGATATTCTCAAGCTTCAGCGCCGAGGTGCTTAGACGACTAGCTGAACTGCGGCAGGGACTGCGCCTGGCGCTGATTATCGGACCCTGGCGTAATCTGGGCTGGCATCTGAAAGTCTCTGATAGCATGATCGCGCGGCTTCGGGAACTGGGCTGCAGCGCCGCGCACATCCATCATCGCCTAGCGCGACCGGAGGCAATCAAGGCCTTTCATGCCGCCGGGCTGGCTGTCTCGGTCTGGACCGTTGACGATCCCGCAACCGCTGCCAGGCTCGCTGGAATCGGTGCTGACGGCATAATCAGCAACACCCCGGAATCTCTGCAGCAGCGCCGCTTCTAACTATAAATTGACCATTGCGATTCACGATTGACATTGAAATTCGCTCCGGTTGTCGTTATTTTCGCTGTCTGATGATGCAGAGACCAAAGAAAGATACCGTGCTGCCGAGGCGAATATCGCTCTGGGCAGTTCTGTTACTGCTGGTGCTCGCGGGCGGAATCCTTCGGGCGGCAGACTTACAGGAGATTCTGGACCGTCACGCCGAGGCGATTGGCGGTCGCGAACGGATCGAGTCGATCCAGTCCCTCTTAATCGAGGCTGAAGTCTCCCTGGGCGGAATGAAGGGTAGCTCCAACAGCTATTTCAAAGCCCCCAACTTGGTGCGGGTCGAGCTGGAGCTGCCGCTGATGTCCTACACTCAGATTTGTGACGGCGATGATTGCTGGATGATCGACCAGCAGGGTCTGGTGACCAAGCTGACTGCCGAGTTCAGGGGGATGCTGGTTACCCAGGAAGCGCTGGAGCGTTATCAATATCTCGAGCCCGGACTATTCCCCGGCCAGGTCCAGCTTGCGGAATCGCTGGTTGCGGTGGATGGCTTCGATTGTTACCAGATTGACGTTCTCCCTGATGGCGGCGTCCCTGCGCAACTGTTCATTGACAGCAGCGAGTTTTTGATCCGTCAGGTCGCAATGCAGACCGATATGGCGCGCATCCTGAGCCGACCCTCCAATTACCGCGAGGTGGAAGGGTTGCTGATGCCTTACCGGACGGTGGAAAGCACCGATGCCGGATTTGTCGCGGGTGAGATTACGGTCGCTCGAATCGAGATCGACCCGATGCTCTCCGATACGCTCTTTAGCCTGCCCGCCCGGGATGCATCTACCCGAACAACTCTGGCAGACTCTATGGTGGTGCCGTTCGAGTTGTTCGATAATCACATTTACCTTGAAATCGAAATCGCTGACAGTGGTCCCCACTCTTTCATTTTCGATTCCGGTGCCGGTGGCATCGCGATTGACCGCAAGCTTGCCGCCTCGCTGAACCTGGAGAGTCTGGGGAAAGCCGAGGCGCGAGGCGTCGGCGGCGCGGATTCCGCCGACGTATACGTGATTCCGCAACTCAGACTTGGCGAGTTGCAATTGGACAGCGTCAGCGGCTTTGCTGTCGATCTCGAAAGCCTGGCAGAGCTACTGGAGCATCCTTTGGCCGGGATTATCGGCTACGAATTATTGAGCCGTTTCATTATCACCGTCGACTACTTCAACCAGCAGTTGATCATCTACGATCAGGCAACCGAGCCGCGCGATTTCTGGGGCGATGGCTGCGAACTGAGTCTTGATTTCCGTCTGCCCTATATGGAGATGACGGTGAACGATTCAATCAAGGGTCGTTTTCGGATCGACACCGGCGCTCGCTCGACGCTTGACTTGAATTCACCATTTGTCAGCGAGCACCATCTGCTCGACACCACCGCGCAGGAACATCTGGTCTATGACATCCATGGTCTCGGCGGTCGCTCCAGTGGCGTGGTGGCACTGCTGCCTTCGCTGACAGTTTGCGGGACGCGTCTGGACAGCCTCTTTGTCGGCTACTCACTCTCGACAGAGGGATTGTTCGCCGGGAGCGCGGCGGCGGGCAATCTGGGCGGTGGGATTCTCAAGCGTTTCTTTGTTACATTTGACTATGCCGGGGGACGCCTCTATTTCAAAAAGTCGCCGGCCGCAGGCATGCTGGGCCGTATAAGGAATATGGCCGGGCTGAGAATCGCGCCTCAGGAGGGCTATTTCGTTGTCGTCGAGGTTCTTGCCGACGGCGCTGCGACGGGCAAACTGGAAGTGGGCGACCGCATTGTGAGTATTGACGGCCGGTCGGTATCCGGCTTGAGCGAGTCGGCGGTGAACTGGCTGATGATCGATGAGAAGGGCAGGAGCGTTGAGATAGATATCGAGCGGCAGGGCAAACCCCGAACTGAGCGGGTCGTTCTGCAGAATCTTTATTGAATGTAATGTCGTGTCATACATGCCGATAGGGATAAACAACAGGCAAGTGTGACATTGACGAGGAGGTTTCTTTTGCGAGTCGGAATATTGACGGGTGGGGGCGATTGTCCCGGTTTGAATGCGGTCATCCGTGCGGTCGTCCGGCGAGGACAACGTCGCTACGGCTGGGAGATCATCGGAATCCGCAGTGGTTGGGCCGGGCTGCTGAATGAGCCGAACATCATGCCGCTGGGGATTCGTGATGTCGGTGGGATCCTGCGCATCGGCGGGACCATTCTCAAGACTTCGCGGACTAACCCATTCAAAGCCGGCGCTGATCCTACCGATGTGGTGCACAATGTCAAGAAACTGCAGATGGACGCAATTATCGCGATCGGTGGTGATGATACGCTCGGCGTCGCCGAGAAGCTCGGCGGTATGGGCATCAACTGCGTAGGCGTACCCAAGACAATCGACAATGATCTGAGCTGCACCGATGTAACGTTCGGTTTTGATACCGCTGTCAATATTGCCATGGAAGCGATCGACCGCGTGCACACTACGGCGGAGTCGCATGACCGGGTGCTGGTGGTCGAGGTGATGGGGCGTCATGCCGGCTGGATCGCCCTCTATGCCGGGGTTGCCGGTGGCGCCGACGCGATCCTGATCCCGGAAAGACCATCGACTCTCGACCAGATCTGTAATCTGATCCTAACCCGACACAAGCGCGGCAAGAATTTCTCGATTGTGGTGGTGGCGGAGGGTGCGCTGATCAAGTTCTCCGAGAAGGAGGGCGACGACAGCAAGAACATCGTCCAGGCGGATGAGGTCGATCAATTTGGCCATATCCGGCTGGGCGGGATCGCCAACCTGCTGGCCAGCGAAATCGAGAAGAGCACCGGCTTTGAAACCCGGGCGGTGATTCTTGGCCACTTGCAGCGTGGCGGTTCGCCGACTGCTTACGACCGCATGCTGGCGACCCGCTATGGCTCCAAGGCGGTTGATCTGGTCGAAGCCGGCGATTTCGGCAAGATGGTCGCTCTGCGCGGCACTGAGATTATCGCCGTGCCGCTGAGCGAGGCGATCAGCCGTCAGAAACTAGTGGACGATGAACTGATAGACATGGCAGAGGATTTCTTTGGTTAGGCGGCTGATGATTGCCGTGCTGCTGCTCGGCGCAAGTTGCGCCTGGGCCGGTCAACCACCGGGTACCTTTGAGGTCGGCGTCCGACTGGGGTTGTTCGCCAATACCAACAACGAATTAGCTGTTGATGATGCCGGGCTTGAGGTGTTTGTCAATTCCCGCAATGTCTATGCCGAGGGTTTCGCGGCTTACTATCTGCTTCAACCGCTGGCGCTGGTGGCTAACCTGGGGAGCTACTCGAAGGGTGACATCAGGTTTGTCGGCTATGATGTTGCCTACGGCGGAGTACGCACCTTTTTCGGCTCGGCAAACATTTATCCGATCCAGATTGGGTTACGTCTGGATCCTTTTGAGAGACATTTGCCCGGCGGTCTTTCACCCTACCTTGAGGGTGGTGGCGCGCTGATCGTCGGGCGCGAATCTGTATCGCAGCTCTATTATGACACTTTCAGCAACTCTTTTGTCGATGGCACGATCGAAAGTGAGATTGATTGGAATTGGTGGGCGGGATTCGGCGCTGGATTGCCCTTGTCGGAGAAGTTCCGGCTGGATTTTATGGTCAAATATATTGCAACCGAGTTTGATGGAGATATAGCCGGACTGACCGAGTTCTCCGGCTGGCAAGTGACTTTTGGAGTCGGCTACCTGGCCGCGGTGAAATAGTTTCAAGGAGGAAGAAATGGCGATTAAGGTTGCCATAAACGGCTTTGGCAGAATCGGACGGTTGATCGTGCGGCGCGCGATTGATCAGGGCAAGCTGGAATTTGTTTCGATTAATGATATTACCGACGCGCCGACCTTGGCGCATTTGTTCAAGTATGATTCGGTGCATCGCAAGTTCGCTGGTGAAGTCAAGGTCGAAGGCGACAACCTGGTGATCAACGGCAAGAAGATCAAAGTGACTGCTGAGCGTGACCCGGCCAAGCTCGGGCACAGCGGCACCGGGGCGCAGATTGTGGTCGAATCCACAGGCATCTTCCGTGATCGCGAGGGTGCGGGCAAGCATCTCAGCGCCGGCGCGAAAAAAGTATTGATCTCGGCGCCGGCTAAGCAGCCTGATGGTACTTTTGTGCTCGGCGTCAACTGGGATGAATATGATGCCGCCAAGCACCATATCATTTCAATCGGTTCCTGCACGACCAACTGCCTGGCGCCGGTGGTCAAGGTGCTGAACGATTCCTTCGGGATTGAGCGTGGCTTCATGACCACGATTCACGCCTATACCACTGACCAGAAGATTCTCGATCTGCCGCACAAAGACCTGCGGCGGGCGCGAGCCGCGGCGCTGTCGATGATTCCGACCACGACCGGTGCGGCCAAGGCGATTGCCGAGGTCATCCCGGCGATGAAGGGTCGTCTCGATGGTTGCGCGGTGCGGGTGCCGACCTCCGATGGTTCGCTGGTTGATCTCGCGGTGAATCTGGGCAAGGATGTTAGCGTTGCCGATATCAATGGCGCGATCAAGGCCGCGGCGGGTGGTCCGATGAAGGGCTATCTCGAATACTGCGAGGAGCCGATTGTCTCGATGGATGTCGTCGGCAATTCGCACTCTTCAGTCTTTGATTCACTGATGACTCAAACCAATGGCAACTTTGTCAAAGTTTTCAGTTGGTATGACCATGAGTGGGGCTTCTCTTGTCGCATGGTCGACGCGATGGAGAAGATGATCTGACTATGAACAAACTCTCGATAGATGATCTGCAGTTGTCGGGCAAGCGTGTCCTGATGCGGGTCGATTTCAACGTGCCGCTCAAGGATGGCGCAGTTGCCGACTACACTCGTATCGAAGCGGCGTTACCATCGATCAAAAAGATCTGCGGCGACGGCGGTCGCCTGATCTTGATGTCGCACTTGGGGCG
>JBDRQZ010000152.1:0-10088 GCA_043826025.1 bacterium
GGCTATGTATGGAGAGCCACAGCAACCAAGGAGTTTCGGATTGTCACGAATCGCATCCCTGATTCTCGTGATGTTCATGATCTGCATCGAGTCGGCATTCGGCGGCGTCATTGAAGGAACGGTCAAGGATATGCGCAGCGGCGCAGTTTTGCCGCGAGCAACCATTCAGCTCGTGGCCAGCGGTCGCTCGACCCTGGCAAATGAAGCCGGCGAATTCCGGTTGGTGCTGCCGCCGGGCGAACATGAGCTGAAGATTAGTCACATTGGCTATCATTCGCAATGGAAAGCCGTGACACTATCCGACTCACTGGTCAGCATCGAATTCAGCCTGCCACCGGCGGTGATCGAACTGCATGACCTGACCGTCCAGAGTCGCGCCTATGACCCCGCTCAGGCGATCATCGTTGAAGCGATCAAGCGCAAGCAGCAGATTTTGGAAAAGCTCAATGAATACAGCTTCGATGCCTACAGTAAACTGGTGGTGCGCGATCTCTCCGATGACACGGCTAAGATCATGCTGCTGACCGAATCGCAGTCGACCTCCTTCTGGCAGTTCCCCGACAAATACAAAGAAGTTTTGACCGCTCGGCGGCAGTCGGCGAATCTGCCAGCGGAGGCCAATCTGGTGGTCGTGGGTGAGATTCTTAACTTCAACAAGAATCGGCTCGATCTCGGTGAGTGGGAGGTGGTGTCGCCGACTGCCGACGACGCCCTCGACTTCTATAATTACTACCTGCTTGACTCGACCATGATCGATGACCGCAAGGTTTACCAGCTTCAGGTCGAACCGCGCAGTGCGGCGGTACCGCTGGTGGTGGGTCTGGTGCAGATTGTCGATTCGACTTTCGATGTGGTCGGTGTCGATGTCGGTTTCAATGATGTGGTCGACGCTCCCTATCTGGATAGCCTGCGTTATCGCCAGCAATCGGCGCTTTTCACCGGTGAGTACTGGATGCCGATCAGTGTCGGCTTTAGCGCGTTGGTGGAGATCAACTTCCCCGGTCTCCCATCACAAATGAGTTTCGATTATGTCGCCTCCCTGCACAGCTACAGTTTTGAAACCGAAGCCGAGCAAATGGAGTTTGACGAATATGTCCTCGAAGTGAGTGAAGATGCCGATGACATCGACTCGTCCGCCTGGCTGACACGCCAGACGATGCCTCTGACGCTGGATGAAACTCGCGGCTACCAGTACATCGATTCGGTGGAGCAGGCTCCCAAGCCGATTACCAAGGTGATGCTCAGAGGTCTGTTGGCAGGTGCAGCAATGATCACGGTCGGTGACTATGATTTCTTCCATTTCCAGCGAGTCGATGGACCCTACCTGGGGCTGCGGCTGAGCTTCGATCCAGTCGAACATGCTCGAGTCTGGCTCAGCAGCGGGTATGGGATCGACTCGAAGCTCTGGCAACATCGTTATGGAGCGCGTTATGATTTCGACGGCCGCTGGGACTTTTCGCTGAGCGCCGAGTATCGTCGTCAGATGGTGGCCCGGCAGATTATCGGCCGCGAATTCTACAATCCGACATTTGAGGCGCTCTTCTTCAAGTATGATCCCTTTGATTACTACCGGGAGCAAGGCTACTCGCTGTCTGCCGGGCTGCGGCTGTTGCCTCATTTGCGCTTGCGGGCGGAGTTTGCCGACTACCGGCAGGAGTCGGCGGGAGTGGTTACCGACTACAGTTTCTTCGGTGGCACGGAACCATTCCGCGAGAATCCGGTGATCACGCCGGGGAAGATGCGCAAAGTCGGGGCGGCATTGACTTTCGATTCGCGGCGGCTTTGGAAGAATAAGGGGCGAGAAGTCAAACTCGATGAAACCGAGTACACGACACTGGAAATCGGCGCATCCTACTCCTCGCCTGACATCCTGGCCAGTGACTTCGAATTCCGCAAGTACTATGCCAGACTACACTACCAGCGCCGCATGTTTGGTCTGGGATTGACCAGTCTAAATCTCTTCGCCGGCTCAGCGACCCGAGCGCTGCCGCCGCAGGAGTACTACACACTTGGCTTCGATGATCCCTTTGTGGTTACCGAGCAGGGGTTTCTGACAGTGGGCGATTCATATTTCTACGGTAATCGGGCATTTCTTGCAAACCTTTCGCATGACTTCGGCAAGAACCTCTGGCGGCATAGCGGCATTCCGCTGGTCAAGGACATACCCTTCACCCTGGGAGCGCATGGCGGCCTCTTCTGGACCAAGTTCGAAAATCATACAGCGCAGCCGGGGGATCTCCTTCTGCGCACTGCCACGACGCGCTACAGCGAATTGGGCTTTAGTATCGGCAATCTGACACCATTTATCTGGCCGCTCAATCTGGCGGTGTATTGCACCTGGCAGCTTTCCGACTATGACACCAGTGACTTCACAGTGTTGCTCGGCTTGAGATTCTGATCGCCCTCGCTTTCTATATAGATAAGGGCCGACTCCGATTCGGAGCCGGCCCTGCTGTCATCTATGGTCTGTGCGGTTCTGTCTATTCAGGTTTCGCAAAGGCGTCAGCCGGGACAGCACCATTAAAGACAATCTCAGTCATCTCAATCGTGGCAAACTTGGAGCCATCCAGGTTCCGCACGGTGGTAAAGGGCACCATCACCCCGGAAACTTCCTTAAAATTCGAAAAGTAGGAATCGATAGTGCCTTCACCCATCGGCGACTCGCCCCAGTAGGACATGCCGATCAACTGATGGTCGTCGGTGGCAATCGCCAGGCGACAGAGATTCTCATCCTGATCGTCCAGCACCACGACAAAGTCGACCGCGCGGCCATCGAAGTCGCCGCTGCTTTCATAGACTAGACGCAGGGTTGGATCGTCGGCGTGCTGCAGCAGTTGAATCCTATCCCGCAACTGCTCGCGATCCTCCTTGGCGAGATCCTCGGCCGTCTTTTCCATTACCTCGCCGCGCGCACCGGTTTTCCAGCCATGATCACCGTCCCGGATGTCATACATCTTCTGGCCCATGATCGAGACCACCGAACGGTTCTTGTCGGGGTAGACCTCAACTGCCTCGACGGTCAGCGGCAGATCGCCCTGTGGTGTACTCAGCGTGAACGTCGCCGTGACATTGGAGGACTTGATCGCCTTGATCTTGTCCGCACCACCGGCGGCGACGACCGCCTGCTTCAACAAGGCCTGACCTTTGGCGAGGCTTTCTTCATTGATCACCAGCTCGAGCTTCTCTTCCCCGGAAGGAATCGTGATATCGACGTCGACCACCGGGCCCAGACCCCATTCTTCGGGTTTCATGTCCCATTGATCGACATTGCCCAACACCACAACACGCAGGGAATCAGGCTTCAGGTTGTGCGCGGCTGCCTCGACGACATCCTCTTTGGTCACCTGCTCCACGGCTTCCTTCTGCTTAAACGGCAAATCTTCGGGCAAGCCATAGAAATCATAGTTCATGATACGGCTGATAACTTCGCCCTTAGAGTCATACTGGAAGACAAAGGAATTGAGGTAGCCATCCTTGCCTTTCTTCATCTCGATATCGGTCGGCGGATCGGTCTCCATGCTCTTCGTCTGCTTGATCATCTCAAACAGCGCCTGACTCATAGTCTCCGGCTTGGTCGAGGCGAAGAGGTAGAAGATGCCGGGATACTCGATATTCGCCGTGTAATTGCCCGCCGTGCTGTATGCCAGTCCCAGACGCGAGCGCACATTGTTGACCACCCGGCTGCCGAAACTCTCGCCGAGGATGCTGTTCATGACGATGCGATCGGCATAATCGGGATCGGTGACATAGCCGCCGATATGTCCCATCAGGATATAGGCCTGCGGTGCATCCGGCTTGCTGATGAAATAGACCTGGCGGTCGAAACTATAGTCTACTTTCGGCGGTCTCGGGACTTCCACACCGCCACGCTGCCAGTCGCCGAAGTACTGATTGAGTTTGGCCAGCAGTTCATCACGCTTGAAGTCGCCCCAGACCGCAAGCTGAATGCTCTCCGGCTGGTACCATCGATCGTGGAACGCCAGCAGGTCATCTCGGCTGACCGCATTGATCGAGGCATACTCGGTATGACGAGCGTAGGGAGACTCAGCGCCAAAGATCGCCTTACGGAATTCCCGCACCAGGATGTCGAAGGGCTCATCATTGCGGCGGGAGATCGCGCTGCGCTCCTGTACCTTGGCGAGGTCGATCTTGTCCTCGTCAAACCGGGGCCGCCGAAGTACCTCTGCCAGCACTTCGAGACCGAGATCGGTATAGTCCGACAGCACCCGCACCGAGGCGCTGCCGGAGGTGCGGTCGATTGAAGTCTCCACCGAACCGCCGATGCCTTCCAGCATCTCATCAATCTCGTCGCCGCTCCATTTCTCGGTGCCGCCGGTACGCATCACCGTGGCGCAAATCTCCGCGAGCCCGACCTTGTCTGCGGGCTCAAGATAGGTGCCGCAATTCACGCGTACCGAGGCTCTCAGGATCGGCAGACTGTGATCTTCGAGAAGATATAGCCGCATGCCGTTGTCGAGGGTCAGCTTCTCGACTTTGGGAATTTCGAGTGGGTTCAATTTCGGATATGTGAGTTTGTCGACATCCTGTGCTGTCGCCAAACCGACCAACAAGAGCGCCATCACAATGGCGCACCAGAATCCTATTCTTCTCTGCATTATCAGACCCTCCCGGGTTAGCTACCTATCGTTTCCATCGTGGCCACCGTGCGGTTTTCTTTGGTGAAATATTGCTTCGCGACCCGCTGGACATCCTCAGGAGTCAGCGCGTTGATCCGGTCCAGTTCGCGGAAAGCTTCACGCCAGTCGCCCCAGTAAGTCTGATAAGAGGCCAGTTGCATCGCCAACCCCTGGTTGGAACTCAGGCCGAATATGAACTGGGCCTTGGCCCGCGCCTTGATCTTCTCTAACTCCTCAACCGGAATCAGATTTTCTTTCATCTTGTCGACTTCGGCAAAAATCTCTGTCTCGCACTCCTGAGTGGAATGGTCAGCCGCCGGGATAGCGTAGGCAATTGCGAGAGATGGATCTTTGGCTCCCGGGTAGCCGGCGTACATTCCGACCTGCGCTGCGATTTTCCTCTCCTTGACCAGATTCTCGTACATCTCGGAAGTCCGTCCCTGACCGAGATAGTCTGAGAGTGCCTCGAGAGCCGGGAAGTCGGGGTGAGTCGCTTCGGGGATGTGCCACGCCGCTGTGAACAACGGCTGCGAGGGATCCTCGAGCTGCACGCGCCGTTCGCCCTTCTGTTCCGGTTCGACTGTCGCCAACGCCTCGGGCATTGGCGCGGCCGGGAGGCGACCCCAGTACTTTTCTACCAGCTTGAGGACATCCTTGGTCTTGACGTCGCCGACAATGACAACGGTCATATTGGCCGGCACATAGTAGGTTTTGTAGTATTCAAGCGCCTTCGCGCGAGTGTAATTCTGAATGTCGGACATATGGCCGACAATCGAAATGCCGTAAGGATGCGCCTTGTAGGCCGTGGCGCGTAATTCATCGAGTAGTCTGCCGAAGGGGCTCGATTCCAGTGTCTGGCGACGTTCTTCGGCGATCACATCGCGCTCCTTATACATTTCGCGCAGGACCGGATTCAAAAAGCGTTCCGACTCCATCGCCATCCAAAGTTCGAGTCGATTCGAGGGCAGGCTCATAAAGTAGGTCGTATTGTCCATCGAGGTGCCCGCATTGAGTCCGACTCCGCCGTCTTGCTCGACGGTGCGGCTGAACGCGTTAGGGTCGACCAGCTCAAATGAGGCATCGCGAGCGTCGTCATAGGCGGTCTCCAGGTTTGCCAGGCGCGTCGAATCGGCCAGACGGCCCTTCTTGCGCTCTGCCAGCAATTCCATGAAGATCGAATCCTCGACCGCAATCAGTTTCATTTCCTGATTGATGTCCTTGGTGCCGAGATCCTTGGTGCCTTTGAAGGCCATGTGCTCGAACATGTGCGCTAAGCCGGTATACTCCTTTGGGTCATTGGCTCCGCCGACGTTAACCTGCGTCACGAAAGTGGCTACCGGGGCGTCGTGCCGCTCCAGCACGATGATTTTCAATCCATTGTCCAGCGTGTGCTCGCTGACTGCATTCTCCAGCTCTGAGAAATCAAATGCCAAAGCGAGAGCCGGCAACAGCAGCAGCAACAACAACGCCAACGAGTTGCGTGTGCGACCTCTCATTTTCAACTCCTGTTTCAACAGCATAGGTTTATGGGGACAGTTACTTCGATCCAGCTTCATGGGCGAATCCGTCTAATCAGGCTATAACGCGAAACCCGCCTCAGATGTTTCTTTTCCTCACCTGCCGACTGCCAAGAAGGCGCGAATCTGGAGGAATGTCAACAGATTTGCCGGGTTAGCCGGCGATCCGCATCCGGATCATTTCGCCGACTGCTCGCAGTATAACTCTGAGTTTTGCCCCGGTTGGCCGCCCTCGGAGGCGGGGCCGATGGGTCACTCCGATTTGGGCGATTCGATAGCCGAGCCGTTTGGCCTTGATCAGAATTTCGGCGTCGACAAACGCTCCATCCGCTTGAATCGCAATATGATCGAAAATCTGACGTCTGTAAAGCTTGAAGGCGCAGTCTACATCCCTGACCCGCAAACCAAAGAGGAGCTTCAAGGCCAGATTGTAGATTCCGGCGTTCAGTTTGCGAAACCAGGGATCCCGGCGGTTCTGCCGATAGGCAGAGACAATATCTGCGTCCTCCAGCAGGGGCAGCAGGTGCCTCAACTCCCGCAGATCGAACTGGTGATCCCCGTCAGTGTAGAAAACCAGCTCCTTGGACGCGGCTTGGAAGCCGCTGCGCAGGGCAGCGCCATAGCCGCGATTCTGCGCGTGTGTTACGACCCGGAGTTGCGTGAAGCGTGTCGCGAGACTTTGGCAGACATGCGAGGTGGAATCGGTGGAGCCGTCATCGACAATAATGATCTCATAGTCGTCCGCGATTTCCTCGAGGACCTTTGCCGTTTCTTCCACCAGCGCTGGCAGGTTCTCCGCCTCATTGAGGCAGGGAAAAAAGACCGACATTTCACCTGGTTTTGCTGCCATCGTTTCTGTCATCAAGCTGGCTTGTTCAGAGCGGCTGCAGCATCCGATTTCTCAGCCCCCAAAATCTCTTGCTGAGCCAATACTGGTATCGTATTTCTGCCGAGAATAATGAAAAGCAATCATAGTGAAGGAACAAGGAGAGTCTTTGCTCACTCCCCGGCGGAAATTCTGGCTGCGTAATCTGATAATATTCACTGTCGTTGGTCTTATCGTTTTGGCAGTGCTCTATCTGCTGTTTGGTGAGCGGCTGGGGCAGGCTATCTACGACGGCAAAATCGGACACCTGCCGGGCGAGCTGCTGGCTGGCCTTGAGGGCAAAACTGCCGCCGAGTTTCAGAATTGGCTTGACGGACTTTTCTGGCAGCGACTAATCGCCGGCATTCCGCTGACTGTTCTTTTCTACTTCGGTCTAATCAGAGTGGTCTTAAATCTCGTCCGCCGGCAGGACAACGCAGCCCTGGACAGCCTGCTGGCGCCGCCACGCCTGCTGCGCTTCGATTGGCTGCTGGCGCTGCTGGTCTACTCGCTCTGTACGATGGCCTTCTTCTGGCCCATACTGGCGAAGTTTTCGACCCATCTGATCGGGCCGCCGGAAGACAACATGCAGTTTCTCTGGAATATGTGGTGGGTGAAGCGGGTGTTGTTTGAGGGGCAGGGCAGTCTGATCTTCACTGACATGATGTATCTGCCGCAGGGTGCGTCGCTGCTGTATCACTCAATGACTCTGGCCAATACGGTTCCGGCGGCGCTCCTCCTGCAGAAGCTCTCCTATGCGGCGACTTCTAACCTGCTCCACCTGCTGACTTTCGTCTTGTCAGGACTCGGCGCCTTCCTGCTGGTGCGCCGTCTGCTTCGAGACAGTTGGCTGGCACTTCTGGGTGGATTCATTTTCGCGTTCAGTCCCTGGCATTTCGTCCAGAGTCTGCATCATCTCAATCTGGCGGCAATTCAGTGGCTGCCCTTCTTCGTGCTGTTTTTCATGCGCGCGATCAAAGAGAGAAAGTTCAGCTACTTACTAGTGTCCGCACTCTTCCTGGTGCTGACAGCAGTGTGTAGTTGGAATTTCCTCATATTCGGCTGCTACTTCATGCTGTTCGGTTATCTCTATCTGGCGTTGCGGCAGCGCCGGCTCTGGCTGCCGTCGGTATTCTGGCGGATCGTCGCAGTTTCGGCAATCACGCTGCTGGCGTTATCTCCCTGGCTGGCGCCGATGATTCTTGCCGGTCTGCAGCACGGCGGAGCCTCGGCGCTTGGGCATAACTGGATGGTAGCCGATCTGGCCGGTTTGGTTGTCCCGCAGAAATATCATTTGTTGGGAGCCTGGCAGCCGTTCACGAGAATCACCGCCAGCTATACCGGCAATCCCTGGGAGGCGAGCACCTATCTTGGTGTCTTTACGCTCCTGCTGGTGGTCGTCAACATCCGCCGACTCTCGACGGTTGCGGCTAAGTATTTGCTTGGCGGCTTGTCGGCTCTGGTGATGGCCTGGGGCGCTCATCCGCACATCATCGGATGGTCGATTCCGATTATTCTGCCTTATCGAGTGATCGAGCATATTCCCTTTCTCTCAAACATCAGGGCTCCGGGTCGTCACATAGTCTTCGTGTATCTCTTTCTCGCGATTCTTGTGCCTCTGGCGCTCAAGCTGCTTTCTGAGAGGCTTGGTCGCGGGGCGCTGGCGCGTACTGCACTGATTGCTGTCTCTTTGCTGTTGGTTCTCGACTATACTCAGATCGACACGGAGACTACTGACACTGCGGTGCCGCTTTGCTACGAGCGCCTGAAGGATGACCAGTCGGCCTTTGCCATTCTCGATCTGCCGCCTGGCTACACGCAGGTCAATCGCTACTTGATGTATCAGACCAGCCATGAGTTACCGATCGTCGAGGGCTGGACTGCGCGAAAGCTGGTGCCGACCCTGGTCGACAGCTTGGACTTGTCGGACCTGCCAGTCCTCCAGCAGCGGCTGAAGCAGAACCAGGTCAAGTACATCGTGGTCCACAAGGAGCTGGTCCGCGATGAACGACCACCAGGTCTGGAAAAATACCAGAGTTGGTTTCGGCTTATCTATGCCGATGAGACCCACCTGATCTGGCAGATTTACGAATAGGGCCTGCCAATCGTCGCTAGTCTCCACATTGCGATTGCCTTCCCCGGCTGCGAATGTATCTTCTCAAGACGATGAGTGACAACTTGCCGCAGAGACCCGCTAAACAGCGCGCCGACTACACGGAGGGCTCGATTCTCAGCTCCATTCTCAAGATGGGACTGCCCTCGATGTTCGGCTTTTTGATCCAGCACATCTACAGTCTGGTGGACATGTACTGGGTTTCGAATCTTCCCGATGCCGAAGCCAGCGTTGCCGGTATCACCTTTGTCGGCAACATCCTCTGGGTGATCTTCTCATTCAACCAACTGATCGGTCCCGGCTCGGTGGCGGTGATTTCCCGGCGCTATGGCGAAAAGCAGTACGACTCCGCTGAGAAGGCGATTAAGGAGACCCTGCTGCTCAAACTCGGCTTCGGCGCAGTCCTTGGCATTCTCGGGCTGCTACTGGTCGAGGATTTGGTTTACCTGATTGGCGCGCGAGACCTGACGTTGCAGCAAGCGGTCGCCTACGGTTCAGTGATTTTTGCCGGGCTGCCGGTGATGTATGCCATCTATTCGATATTTACCGCCATGCGCGGGGTTGCCAATCCCAATATGGCGCTCGGCCTGATGCTTGCCTCCAACCTGCTCAACCTCGCTCTCGACCCGCTCTTCATTTTCGGTTACTGGGGATTCCCCGAACTTGGTGTCGCGGGAGCCGCATACGCCTCACTGATCAGCTACACACTGACCTTCGCGGTCGGCATCGCCCTGTTCTACAGCAATGTGACCAACGTTAAATTGCATCTGCGCGGCCGCGAGCGAATCTCCTTCGGCTCGATGATGAAGATTGTCAGAATCGGTGTCCCCGCCTGGCTCGGCGATATGTCATTCTCCGGCGCCCGGCTGGTAATCATGGGGATGATCGCGCCTTATGGTACTATGGTGGTGGCGGCTTATGGAGTCGCCAATCAGATCACCGGATTTGGTGTGTCG
>JBDRQZ010000153.1:0-3402 GCA_043826025.1 bacterium
CTGCCGCCGAGCCGCCACCGATCGGGATGTTGCCCCGATCACCGGCAAACAGCACCCACTCCTTGATACCGGGGGTGCCGCCGCCGACCGAGATGATCAGGTCCATTTCTTTGAGGGTATTGACATTATCGAAGATCGGCAGCGAGTCGAGTTCGGTGCCATTGGCATCGGTCGGGTGCAACTTGCGAATATCGGTGATGATCACATTGATCACACCCTGGTTGCCGGTCTTGTAACCGAGCACCACCCAGTCCTCGCCGTAAGTTGCCTCATCGCCAAACTCAGGGATGAGAATCTCCTCGACACAGGTATTCAACAGCGATTTGCCGGTCGCCCAGAGCGACATCAGGTAAAGCTTGTCTTTTTTGGCCAGCGCGTGACGCAGGAAGTTATTCGCCATCGGGCCAACTTCGGGTTTCATCGCCGGATCATAATCGAAAGAGATCAGAATCTTCGACCCGTCCGGCAGGTTCTCAATCTTGTCGTAGAGGGCTTTAACAATCGGCGTGGCTTTCTCGCCGAACTCGATATGGAAGAGCAGCGCCAGCGCCACCGTGAGACCGACAAAGAGGAAAATCCAGCGGCGGTCGACATCTTCACCTTTCCAGGAGCGCCAAGAAATCCAGCCGACGCCGACACCGATAAAAATAATGGAGATTATCAAACCCATCTCAATTGTCCGATCCCAGGTAGCTGCGCTCGATACCCAGCAGGAGGCGCAGCGACATCGCCGCCACACCCAGGGCAATGCCGATCATGATCGCCCGTTGACCCGCGAGATTGGGTGAGGTCATCACGAAGATGGCGAGGTTGGGAATCTGGGCAATCGAGAACCAATCCGGCACCCATGAAGTCAGCAGCACCCCCAGGGCAGTACGCCCCAGCAAGATGACGAAGGCCGCAACCAGGAGGATGGTGGCTTCGGTGTTCTTGGCGCGGAAGGCGCGATATGATGCCGATGCCACGAAGAACGCCAGTAGCGAGTACATTGTCGCCGACAGTGGCTGCACCATATAGTCGAACATGTATTTGAACCAGGCGCCCTGCGTATCAAGATCGCCGGAGATGCCGGCGGAATTGCCAATCTTGAAGAGCCCGACAGCGAGCATCAGTGCGAAGCCCGCTAGCGTGACAATCGAAAAACCCCAACCCTCGGAACGACGGGCGATCTTCTGAGCATGAACGCGGACCAGATTGCCACCGCCGAGAAAGAAGGCGAAGACGGCGATAATGTCGAAGAACACCGAGGCGTCCTCATTCCAGGCCTCCAGGCCGGGGCTGAAATAGGAGAGCACAAAAATGGCTCCCGCCGTGGAGAGGATGATCATCGGTATTTGGCGTTTCATTACTCGCTGTAGTCCCTAGCCGCTAAGTCTAAACAGTCCGAGGATAAACTCATGAATCGGTCGGAGAAACTCCGGGTGCCACATTTCCATTACCGTGGTCGTGACGATGCCGGTAACGATCAGAAGCATTGCCAGCGCTTTACCGATATCCTGACCCTTGAGGGAGCCCAACTGCTTCGGTTCTTCAGAGAGATAGGCCGATGCTGCGAAGAGCTCCTCACCGATCAGGGTGTAGTCGCAAGCCGCCACAAAGAAGGGCAACTGCGCCGGCTGTGCAGTGCCGGCGATTTGAATGGCGCCGACGCTGTTGCCGGTCTCCGCCATGATCAGCGACTCCGCGTAGAAAGCGCCGAGGTAGAAACAGGTTGCCGGCCTCTCGCGCACGAGGATACCGTCGACGGCAGCAGCAAAACCAAACTGCTCATCGGTGACGTAGAACACCATCTCGTCGGAATAAGCGTCGGGACGACCGGCGCTCATGTAAGCTTCACGCAGGATCTCCCGCCCGGCCGTCATCACCAGGGAGGTGCGCGCCGGCATCGTAATCCGGGTATCGTATTCGGCGATTGTCCTGCCGATCTTACCGAGAATCGTCAAACCGGCAATGGTCTGAACATCATCCATGTCGTTGATGCCCGCGACAAAGAGTATTGGCCGACCCATTTCTGTCGCTCGGCCCACCGCCTCATCGACAGCTTCCAGCCCGGCTATCGGCCGCAGAAAGAGCTTTTTGCCCCGTCTGGCAGTCTCGATGAAGTAGATTACCGAGCCACAGACAATGATCGCGATAATCAGCAGGGGGGTCAAATTCGTGTTGTAGAGCTGCCAGCTCGACTGCACCGGATTCGAGCTTGTCGAGAGATACTGCTGTCCGAGAATGGCGGCGGCAACTTGATATGTATAGGTCGTGTCATCTGAGACCGACTCGTCGGCATACTCCAGAATCGCACCAAAGGGCACGCTGTCGATGATCGCGGCTGTGCCACCGGCGGTCTGCCGCAGAATGCAGTACTGCTGGAATCCACCCAGGCCGCTGTAGCCGGGGTCTTCCCAATTGATGGTGACCGACTCGCCATTATCATTGTCGGTGTCTTTGGCAGTGACCGTGATCGGCGGCAGGTCAACTCGAAGCTGCGGGACCAGTGAGTCGGCAGCGACTCCGAGCGAGTCCTCCTGGGCCGACGCACTAGATGCAATCAGCAACACCACAAGAAAGAGAGATGATGCCAGGAGACGGGATTGACTGAGAAAGGTGCGGTAAGAATACAGCATCAATTCTTAGCTAGTAAGTTTTAACCACTCGGTAAGCAGAAAGTCGATTCGACCAATCAGCAGGGACATTCGGCTCATCACGGTATAGCCGAAGGATGCGCCGAAGGTGATCATGAGGAACCAGATGCCGACTTTTGCCGTTGCTCCGAAAGCGCCCTTGTGTTCTTTGGAGAAATAAAAATAGACCAGACCGGCAAAAGTGCCAATTGCAACTACGGCTGCGCCGATTATCGAACCGATATCGCCGCTGCTGGTCGAAGTGACGAAACCGCCGATCGTGTTCTCGATTTGAGTAAGTGCGTTGGAGCGGAAATAGAGCATCATATAGAGCCCGGCCACCGCACCAACAATGAACGAGAGAGGCCAGCGCGAAATCCAGCCGACTTTGCGCGACAACCTCATCAGCATCATCACACCGAGGATAATCCCGCCCCAAAGCCAGTAGTTGCCTTCCTGTACGCCGTCCGCCCAGAACTTGCGATAGAGGTTGTCCCAGAAGAGGGTGATGAACCAATATCCGGCCGAGGAACCGACGAAGATCGCCTCACAGATTTTGTAAATCGGATTGTCGCGATAGAGGAAAGTGAGGATACCCAGCGTCAAAAACGCTGCAATCCAAAGCCCTAATGTTTCAGAAAACGGCATCACTTACCTCAACTCAGTGGCTGGGTGGCACCCGGCCGCTGCCTGCGTGTCAAAAACAAGTTAACATTACCAATAATAATAAAGGCAATCACCACAATGTGCGCGAACGACTGCGACAACATGAAGGTCGTGGCTTTGC
>JBDRQZ010000154.1:0-3864 GCA_043826025.1 bacterium
AGGGTGTTCTCAGTACGTGAGTTCACCTGCAGACCTGCGGGTGCAGCGGGCCAGGTTGCGGTCACGAGCGCCACATTCTCTTGCTGGAAGGAATTGTTGGGAATCAGCTTCGACAGAATCGCGCCCTCGGCATTGCTAGAGTTGAAGAAATGGTAGGCATAGGGCAACCCCGGCGCCTCGTCCTGATAGTTCTGAAAATCGTCAAACCAGTTACCTGAATCGAATCCCGCTCCGACCACCGACTCGGTTCTGACTTCATTATCGGCGCCGCCGATATAGCCGAAGAAGCTGATCTCAGCGACGGCAGGAGTTGAGCCGTCATGGTTGCTCACGTTGCCGAAGATGGAGCCTTGCCCCTGGGCCCTGAGGTTCAGGACCAGAATTAGCGTCGCAGTCAGCAGCAGGCATCTCAGCAGGAAGGCGCCGAATTGTCTATCTGTCCTTTGAGTCGCTGCAATGATATTCTTCATTAGCCGCTCTCACTCCTTAGGGACATTCAGCACAGGGCACCGGACCACTGTTGAATATGAAGCCGATCAGGTAAACCGCGTCGGTGATATTGGGTACGCCGTCGCAGTTGACATCCCCCGAACTTAGCGGCTGCGGCGCTGGCCCGCTGCTGAAGATGTATTGGACCAGGTAGACCGCGTCGGTAATGTTCACGATCTGATCGGCATTGGCATCACCGCAGATAAACTGCGGTTCCTTGATATGATCGAAAAACCAGTGTCTGGCCTTGTCGCTTCCGGAGCCGATCTCGGCGATGCCCTTGGTGTCGCCCTGTATCGAATTGAGCGCAGTGTAGATGAAGAGCGTATCGCCGGGATCAACAGTGTAGTCGTCGAAGAAAGTCATCGTCATGCCCAGATCGGCGCTGTCACCATATGCGGTATAGCCAGCCACCTTGAATAGGGGGTAGATCTCCTCAGGCAGATACCCGCCGTTGGGGTAGGCATAGGTCGCGACTTCGTACGCGCCCGCACCGAATGGCTGTGCCGTAGTATCGAGCGGGTCTTCATTGAGATGGTAACCCAGGAAGGTCAAACCGCCGAAACGATCCGAGTTTAGCTGGCAGCCGACCGGACCCGAGGTGAAGTCGACGCCGCGCTGATAGATCAGCCGACGAACAGGATCGGAGCCGAAAGTGTTGACTGCGGCGCTGTCGGAGGGAATATCCCAATCGATCAACTCGGCGATTGTCAAGCCGCTGTGCGACGCGCCATCGTAGGAGTAGACCTTCATGCACTCAATCACGAAATCGCAACTATCCGGCGCTTTCGGCGCCCACCAGATCTTTTCGACACCGACAGCATAATTGGGAGTAATGAAAGTGCCGGTCTGATATTTGTCGTACTCGGCCGAGGTCACGGTCGAGATCGTGGGATTGCCCGTGCCTAACACCAGGAAACTGAGCGGTATTGGCGGACCGCCATTCCAGTTGCCACGCAGGGCGGAGTTGGCCGCCACAGTATCATTGTCCTGGATATAGGCGATGACCGGCGAGCCGTCATAGAGGTAATATTTCGCCGATTCGGAGGGATCACACTCCGTGCTGGTCGAGAAGTCGAGATTCACGCCGCCATTGTTCAGATTGCCCTGATTTCCGGTGTTGCCATCATTCCGCACCACCAGTCTACTGCAAGCAGTGGTGATGGTGTCAAGCTCGATCAAGTCGAAATCACAGACATCCCCGACCTCATCGTCGTCGGCATCCTCCTGCCACGGATTGTAAGTTTCCGGGCAGTTGTCGGTGTTATCGGTGACGCCATCGTGATCGACATCGAAATCGCCCGAATTGTGAACGTAGAGGTAAAGCCGGTCATCGACAATCGAATCAACTCGAACTTCGATTCCGGTCGGCCCGAAGTAACCGTCGCTGTTCGGAGTCGTGCCTTCGGAGAACAGGTTCTGATTGTCAACCTCGCTGGAGAAAGTCGCGCCCTTGCGTGTCTCGTAGGGATACCACCACTGCGAGCTGTCGGTGCCGTGGCCTTCCGGATTGCTCCAGAAGTCACGCGTCGGATTGTAGCCGGCATCTTCCACCTTCACGCGGTAGTGTTGATATTGAGGCGTGCCATCGTTGCAGCCAAAATAGGGAGCATCGAGCGAGTCATGCACGTGCGTGATCAGCAGGCCGCCATCCAGACTGTCGCAGCCAAAAGCCAGATCGGGCCAGAAGAAACAACTGAAATCGGAGTCAACTTTGTCGTAGGCGCTGCTCGAACGGCGATTGCGGTATTCAAGCAGAAAGTACTCGCCTTCAAACGGGTTTATCTGCACCTGAAAGAGCGAATTGTCGGTGTGCGTTTCGATATCGTAGAGCACCAGATTCTCGAAAGTCCCGTCATACAACGTGATTGGCTCGACCCAACCCAGCTCCTTTTTACTCCAGCCACAGAGGTGAGTCGGCGGATCGGAACCGAGCGAAAAGTGGCCATAGCCATAGTAACCCATCAAGCACCAGTCATAGACCGGGTGGTCATTGTTGTCATTTGGAGTGCTGTAAGTCGAGTGCACCAACTTGTCGTCATAGTCGTAAAGGTCGGGTAACCCAAGGTTGTGTGTTAGCTCGTGCGCGAAGACGCGGATTCGATTCAGCTCCGTCAGCCCGGAGAATTCAGTTGGATTGGAAGGGTTGCGCAGGGGATAGAGTTCGGGCGAGGTATTCCAGCGGGGAAAGCGCATGCCATCGTATGGTCCCGGTCCGTGGCCTGGCGAGTAGATCATCGCGTACGACCAGATATCCTCCTCGATCTGTGAATCCTCTTCGCCGGTGCCGGAACGCAGAAAAACCACTGCGTCGACATCTCCATTGTTGTCGCCATCGTACTGGGAGTAATCAACGACCGGATCAAGGTCTTCCAGAATCGGCTCAAACCAGAAGCCATCCTGGTAGAAGCCCTCGTTGTGCCAATCGAGCACATCGCCGGTCAACGTCAGCTTGCCATAGGAGACATCGTGGAAGTAGTCGGCGACCGAACCTCCCGGCCAGACGTTGCGTGAGAAAAGCAGGCTGTCCAGACTCATCACTGAGTAAGTGCCCGGGCGGTCAACCCACTGGACCGGGATCACGAGCAACCGCAGGGTGTCGGCCTCGAATCGATAAGAGGCTATTTCAGCCAGATCCTTTTCGCTGAGCTGCGACGGTGGCTGCGGACCGAATTGCCGCTCAAGCTGGGTGGGTGGGATATCGAGGATGATTGCCTTGGAGAGGTCTCTGGCGTGAAGGGGACTCTGGCCAATAACGAAGCAGGCAAGTAAAGCGACAACGGGCACAAGGCTAAAGCGCATGGCGGTTGCTCCATTCAGGTGTGGTAGCTGCAAGCGGGCGAGAAGCCGCGCGAGTAATCTAAGTCACTATCAATATAGATGTTACGTGTTTCTGGTCAAGTTGTTTCGCTTTTGAAGATTCTGTCGGCCGATTCTGCGATCTCTGCCAGCAGTTTATCGCGATTAGTTGCGGTGAGCTGGTATAGTTGACAATCTGCGCGTCTCTTCACCTGAGCGATGAAGCCACTGCCCCTGAGCGCAATCGTGGCGATCAGGAGAGCCTCGCTATCGAGTAGATCAGCGACCTGACGACGGAATTCCAGGGAGAAGCACTCCATCTTGCCAATCTCGTCGATGATGACCAGTTGGCCGCCTGTTTCGGGGAGCCCCATGAGTCGTAGAAAGGTCTCGAAACCGGCGATATCAACTCCATACTTGCCGACCCGCGGGGGACCGGGGATATCGACGTGGGAGAGAATCGACCGCTCGCCGGTTAGACTCACAAGCTTGAAGCCACGCCGAAACCCACGCTCCCGAATTTCGGTCGTGTAGAAGCCGACCGGTCGCCATTGTCTCAGTCGGGTGGCGAGTCCT